>MNXL01000352.1 GCA_001871755.1 Anaerolineae bacterium CG2_30_64_16 | reverse complement strand
CCACTGCGACTGTTATGATTGTCACCGGCTCACTCGCAATCGCTGCCAGGATCTCTGCAATGACGGCTTCACGCGAGCTATCAGCCTTCATCTCCCCTGAACGCAGGCTGGCCCCGTACTTCTTCTGCGCGCGCCGCACGTGAAGCTCAAGCGCCCGCGGGTGAGCCGTACTGATCAATGCGACCACGAGAAAGTGGCTGCCTGCAAACGGGCTGACTGTCCCTGATTCATCCAGGAAAGCGTATTGCAGTGGCGGATTCATTCAAGCTCCACCGCGTCTGCGTCGGAGAGGGCCTGCTGAATCGCGCCTCGCAGGGTGTCTAACGCTGGGTCGATCTCGGCTTCGCTGGCGATGCGGGACCGGCCTTGCTTTTGGGTCAGCACCTGGGCCACCTTCAGATATTTAATCCGCGGCGGCTTCGGGTCGGCGCCGGTTTCGTCGCGGTAGACTATCCTGTGCTGATCGCGCAGCCGGCGTTCTTCGCCGGGCAGCGCGGTGATTTGCAGGTCGAGCTCGCGCAAGGAGAGATCACACGCCGCGCATTTGGTCTCGCCTTCCGCCCATTTCAGCCCGCGACACTGGTAACGGGTCAGTGCCGTCGCAGGGATGGCGTTCTCCAGCAGGCGCGCCTGGGTCTCGGCGAGCAGGCGATCGCGTTCGGCGTGCCGGCTGGCGTAGACCTGCCGGTAGCGTTCGCCCAACGGCACGAACGCGGCGGCGAAGTCGTCCCACGCGTGGGCCGCGCGGCCGTTTGCCACAAGGCCCGACAGCGTTGTGCGCCAGGGGCGGGCATCCTCCGCGGCCAACGGCGCCGTGCCCGGCAGCCCCTCGCTGCGGCCGATCTCGGCCAGCAGGTAGGTCGCCTGCCGGAACAGGGCCGGCCGTTTCTTGCGGATGAACTCGTGCAGGGTCGCGGTCTCGGCCTGCCAGCCGCGCACCTCGTCCAGCGCCACCAGGAACGCCTTGACGACCTTGCCCGGATTGCTGTGGCGCGTCACCCGCTGCACCAGGTCCGTGCTGTTGGTCAAGGCGGCCGGGATGGGGTAGCCGATGGGTCGAAGCTGGAGCACGACCCGCTCGGCGCGGCCGTTCCACTCGTTCATCTCCGCGACGATCTGCTCGGCCAGGACGTTGGCCGTCTCCTCGCGCCGCGGCGCCTCGAAGATCAGCTTCAGCTCGTCCTGCGCCCGGCGCAGCTCCGCCGGCGTGATCGCTTCCGCTTCCTCGTAGAAGAAGGCCGCGCGGCGGAAGGGGCGCACCTGGGTGAAGAGCGCCTGGCCGGCCGGCGCGGCATGGTCGGTGTAGTGGACGTTGTCGGCCTTGGCCGAGATCATCCCCGCGCGGAACAGCGCGGCCAGAATCAGCCGCACCACGGTCGGGTGCCAGCCGTAGGGGATGCCGGTGAAGTGCTCCTCCAGCGACTTGCCGTCCAGGTCGCCGCCGCGACGGGATCGGCCCGCGATCTCTGCCCGCACCTCAGCCACGGCCGCGCTGTGCTGGTTCAGGTGGCCGTCCGCGCCAAACAGGTTCAACCCGCCCCCCACGGCGACCAGCGCGTGCGTCCCGATGGTCAACGCCGCCTTGATGTCATCTTCCACCGGCTTCACGGCCGCCAGGTCGAATTTTGGATAGACGGTCGGCGCCGCCTGGCTCATGACCCGGTTGAAGATCGGGTTCAGGGTGGTGGCGCGGCCGTCCAACTCCTCGGCGCGGCCGTTCCAGATCACGACCCCGTTGTAGAGCGCGGTGCGCAGGCTGGTCTCGATCTTGGTTTGCAGCGTGCTGACCTCGGTCCCCTTCTCGCGGATGATCTCGCGCTCCTCGTCGGTCTTGGTCGGTTTCGCCTGCCACCTGCCCAACACGTCGTTCAGCTTGATCAAGCGGGTCAATTGGTTGGCGAGATCGGCATCGGGGTCGGCGGCCCAGTAGACCGTCTCCGGGTGGCTGAAGCTCTCGATCTGTTCGAGATCTTGTGGGCTGAAGCGGTCCTCCAACTGCCGGTAAATCGGCGAGTAAACCTCCAAGACCAGGTCCTGGCCTCCTTGCAGCTCCTCACCGTCCCCGCGCACGATCACGTCGAATGCCCGCAGGCCGTCCCGGTAGTTGAGCTTGCCGATGGGGCGCAACACCTCCGTCAGCCGGCCCCGCGCCGCGCGGCGCACGTCGGCCTGGCGCACGTTCACGCCGGCTACTTCTTCCTCGAAGCTCTTCTTGGCGCCGGTGAGGAACTCCCAGGCGCCGTCCTCCTTGGGCACCACGTAACGCGCCGCGGCCAGCCGGTCCAGACTGGCCTCGACCGAGGCTTTCAACGCCACCAGGTTGTCGCTCTGCACATCGCGCACCAGCGTATGGGCCAGGGTGTCCGTGGTGACCGCGATCCAGGACACCTGCTGCAACAGGTACAGCGCCTTGAGCACCCGGCTATCGAGGGCCTGCCAGCCCGGCAACCGCCGTTCCACGTTCTCGATCTCCTGGCGGTCCTGCGACAGGATGTCGGCGGCGATCCGGTCGTAGACCATGTCCAGCGCCACCGTCCGGCCGAGCTCGCCCCCGGTGAAACCGTTGGCGCGCTCGCTCAACACCCCCATCGCCATGCCGATCATGCTGCGCGCTTCCGGGTTGATCCCAAAGCCGGTGGCCGTGGCGCTCTTCACCGCCCCGAAGATCGCCTGGATCAACGGCAGGTGGTAGGGCAAGAAGGGGGTGTTGGCGGCGAATCGCTCGGCGGACATCGCGGGCAGGCTGCGGCTGGCGCCTGGCAGGACGGCCAGGGCGGCCAGCGCGCCCGCGTGTGCCTGGTAGAAGCCCTCGATCTCGGCGCTCCGTTCCGGACGCTTCTGCAGGATGCGGCCCTCCAGCACCTTCTCCACATCCTCGGAAGTGAGCGCCAGGCGGATGTCGAACCGCTGGCCGATCTTGCTGAAGTCCGCGGCCCTGGCCTTCACGCCCGCGATCAGCTCGTCCAGCTTGGCCTGCGAGGTGATGATCAACCACAGCTTGCCGCGGCCGCGCGTCGCGAACTCCTCGGCGATGGATTGCAGCTCCAACAGCTTCTGGCCGTTGTCGCCGATGAACTGGCCCATTTCGTCAATGATGAAGACCAATCGCGGCGGATGTTCGGGGTTCCCCGTCCGAGCCAGCTCATCCACGTAATCTGCCAGCCGGGCAGCCAGATCGGATACCGACAAACCCTGGCTGCGCTGCATCAGGTCGAGCGCGGCAAGGGCTTCTTCTCGGCTGCGATACGCGGCCGGCGCCACGGTTTGCAGCGCCTCAGCCACGGTCGGCCGGATGAAGAGGAAATCCTCGCGCTCTTCGGCCCAGGGTCGCCCCGTCTGCCTCTCGACCTCGGCCCGGAACGCGTCGTACAGGCCCCGCTCGATCAGCGAAAGCTCCAGGCTGGCCACGGCAATATTCTTGCTCAGGTCGCGGCTGGCCAGGTAGCTCCGGTACATAATCGCGCTGATGCTGTCGTCTTTGGCGGTCAGGTCTTGCTCGGCCTTGATCTGGAAGGTGATGACGTGGCTGTCCAACAGCCCTGCGCGATGCAGCAACCCCTCGATCTCCATCCGATGCGAACTGCCGGCCAGCCGTGTCGCGAAGAGCTCGCGGGCCGTCTGGCCGCCGACAGACCGGTTCTCCAGCAGATAGCCCAGCATTTTGGCGAAGTGCGACTTGCCCGCGCCGAAGAAACCCGAGATCCACACCCCGATCCGGTCGGTAGCCGCGGTACGCGATTCCGCGTAAGCTTCCAGGAACGCCATCAACCCGCGCTCGATAGGCGTCGTGACCACGTACTCGCGCAGATCGGCCGCCACGACGGTTTCGGCCAGATCGTTCACCTTGGCGACGGGGGGGATATAACGCTCGATGGGGTAGACGAACAGCTCGCGGAGCGGAACACCTGTCCCCGAAGCGGAGCGAAGTGGGGTGGATGCGGCCATGTGTGGATTAACTCCATTCTGGCAGACCTGACAGGTTTCCGAAACCTGTCAGGTCTCAGATCAGATCACGCGTGCGATAGTAGCTGGTCGGGCGCACGCCCAGGAACATCAAGCGCTTTTCGAGGTTGACTTCACCTGGATAGAAGATAGCCAGCGCCATGGGCGGTTGGATGCAGTTGGTGCAGTCGTCCAGGATTGGGCCCAGGTGGAGGTAGGGGTAGAGAAAGGCCACATCGGTCAAAAAGACGACGCCATCGCTGACCAGCGACTCGACCGCCTGCATCAAGCTGGTCGTTAACTCCTGGGCGGCGTGCCCGGCGATGTTGTCGCCCAGCTCGGGGCCGGCTGTGGCCTCCAACTGGAAAAGCTGCTCGAGCCGACCGCGGCGTTCGTAGTGCCCGAAGATCACGTCGCGGCAACTGACCGTCTGGACCTTGACCCCTTGGCCCTCCACCGTGCGCCGCAGCAGCTCACGGCGCCGTACGCAGTCGGCCTCTTCCTCGGGGCGATAGACCAGGCGAATGAAGGGCACGCCTGTGCTCTGGGCCAGCAGCGCCCGATCGCGCAGCAGCCAGCGTTCCAGCTCCTCAAACTTCTCCGGTAAGGCTCTCAACGCATGCCTCCAGGGATGGGAAGCGCAAGTCCAGGCTGTACACATCGCCCTGAACCTTGAAGGTGCAGGCGCCGGCCGCGCTAGCTTCGGTCAGCAGCGCCTGGACATCGTCGCTCTCAAGCAGGAAGAGCCGCCAGTCCTCGTGCGCCAGCACCCCTTGCGCGGTGCTCACGCTGTCCTGAGCCAGCCGATACAGGACGTAGACGAACGCCGGCAGTGGCACATACAGCCGGGCAAACTGCTTGTTTTGGGCGCCGGTGAGCAAACCGAAGTCGCGCAGGATGGTCAGGATGTTGCTCACCACCTTTTCGCGGGTCTGGGGCGACCATGTGGTCAGTTCGGGGTGGCTACCGGCACTCTCGTCGAAGAAGCGTTGCAGGTCAGCTTTGCCGACTCCGCTGAAGCCGGCCGCATAGCGCGGGTAGACGCAGCCGACGACTGCATCGCGCAGCACGGGCAGCGACCGGCACATCTCGAAGAACAACACGAGGTGGGCCGTCTGTCGGTCACGCGAGCGCGTCACCATGCGAGCCAGCGTAGCCGCCCGCGCTTCATCGCCCAGGTAGCGCGTATGGAGGTGATCCCAGACCGACTTGCGCGTGCTGTCCGTGAGTTTGCCGAGCAAATCGGCCCCCATGACCTGCGCCTTGACCTCAGCAACGGTGTGGCCGTGATCGAGCTCGCGCAGCACGGCGAACGTCTCTGCGAGCAAGGTGCTTTTGCCCGACAGGGTTGCGGTGTATGGTGAGATCGGCTTCATTGCTGTGATTTCACTCTTCCCAAAACAAAACAGCCGCAGCTCCCTGAGAAAAGGACCGCGGCCTCACTTGACGTTCGGAACCGCCGTGCTATACTTACTCGCACAGCACTTCGTCTTGAAGGCTGCAACGCCCGTTTCCTGGGGCACACAGGAGTCGGGTTCGAAGCCGATCAGGTCGTACCTGGCCGGCTTCGTGCATTTATTGGATGGGATTATATCTCACGTCGCGTGGAAACGGCAAATGACTTTGCACGAGGGAATGAAGATTCCAAGAACGCGGTGCCAGCGCGGAGACGCTTCTGCGGGTTACCATTCATCGCCCCGAAGCCATGACCATCCTACCTTCGCTCATCACAGGTTGGGTGAACAGAGCGCCTCAAGTGGCCGCCAGCCGTGTCCTTGTCTCTATCAGTTATCACCTCGGCGTCGTGAGCTCCTCCCAGGCCCAACCGCCGGCTTCCATTGCCTCGATGCTGCTCAGCAGGATTCTGCCTGGCGGCAGCGAATCCGATGCACCCGGCTTCGTTGCCGGGTGGGTTGGTCGTGTCGAAGCGGATGAGGCGTTGGAGCAATTCCACGGGAGTCTGATGCGTCATTGATCCGTCTGTTTCTGCCGAAGTGCGCCAGCCTGCTCAATACGGCGGCAGGGCCGGCCCACTGTAGCCGCACACGCCCGTGCGCGGTGAGTTGACCAACGCCATGATGTATTCTTCGTGCTCGTGCTCCTCCGCGTGCTCGTCGCAGAACTCGTAGCGGTCGCTCTCGTACATGCACTCCGTGCAGATATAGGTGGCCGGCTCGTCGCACTCCATGCAGGATGGTGGCTCGAACTTGTTGCGCGCCATCAGTGCGATGGGGTGCGGGGTGGTCGGCTGGCCCTCCCGCTGATCCACCACTTTGATGATCAGGTTCGTACTGGAGCCGAAGTCGTACACGTACGGGATCTCCATGCCGGGCCGGAAGAGCCTGTCCACCGCGACCTCCATCGACCGTTCGTTGTCGTTGCTCCAGCCGTCCTCGAAGATCTGAGTGTAGCGCTGGGGCCCGATCTCGAACTGGCTGAGGTGGCCGCAGCATTCCAGCCAGATGGCGCGCAGGTACTGGTCGAGCGCTTCCAGGGTAGCGTCCCCGCGCATCTCCAGGTGCAGCCAGAAATACCCGCTATAGGCGTCCTGTACCTGCAAGTGATAGAGGAGTTGGCCCCGTTCTTTGGCAGCGGCCGCAGCGGCCGTTTGCGTCTCCAGGCGTTTGGTACAGGTCTTCAAATGGCGGGCCAGCCCGCTCCGAGTCATCTCGCGGCCGCAATAGCCGCAGTCGCCGCGACTTTGTTGCCTTCTCTCAGTCATGTCAACCTCCTATTCCCAGTCTCTTGCGGACGGCTTCGCTTTCGAGCTCCCGGATCGCGTCCGCGGCGATCCAGGCCGCGGCTTTCGAATCGAGTTGCCGGATCTCCCGCGCGGTTTCCAGCGCGGCCCTGTTCAGGTTCGGATTGCGTTTCCCAATGTTCCGCAGCGCCCAGTTCACGGCCTTCTTCACGAAGTTTCGATCGTCGGTCGCCCCGGCTCGGATGACCGGCAGCAGCGCGCTGAACTGCGCGTCCTCGGCCTGCTTGTCGTGCCACGCCAGGCACGCGAGCAGCGCGAACGCAGTGCGCCTGACGAACTCCTCCTCCCGTTCGGACCAGTCGCGAATTTTCTGCCAGGCCAACGGGCTTTTCTCGAACAGGTTCATGCAGCTTTGGTCGCAGACGTCCCACGAGTCGATCTCCACGACCCAGGCCTCCATCTGCGCTTCGGTCAACCGCGCGGGGTCGTCGATCATCCCCGCTACGATCATCGCCTCGGGGATGCCGGTCTGCCACAGGTCGAGCGCCAGTTGATGGTCCTTCCCCAGTTCCCTGGCGAGTTTGCGCATGTCCGGCACCGCCACCCCCAGCCGTCGTTTGGCCGACATGCCGTATCGGGCCATGCCCGCCACCTGATCGGGCCGGGCCTTCGCCGCCAGTTTTGTCAGGACTGCTTCCACGGAAGACATCGTTGTTCTCCCTTTGAGAATAATCTCTTGTCACTCATTTTCTTCCAGCCAGTCAGCCAGCCCGCTTTCCAGGTCCTGGAAGAGCGCATCCAGCGTTGCGTATCGGCTGTTGCCTTCCCAGACCATGCCGCCTTCATCCATCGCGCGCACCATCGAGCGACTGTATTCGTCGCGCCCGAGCGCGATCCGACCCCAGGACTTGACCCACCAGGTGATGGTTGGATAGGTCGTGTCGAAGGATGTTTTCATGTCACCAGTAATCCTATTCTCAGTCATAGGTGTTCGACCTCGATTCGTTTCACATCTTACCACGCTGCGGTCGCGGCGTCAACGCTGCGGCGCCGCGGCAGTTTAGGGCTAAGGACTAAATAACTTACTCACTTGCTCCGGCAAATGAAGGGCGGACTTGCGTAAGTTATTTAATTCTCAGTCCTTAGCGCAAAATCTGCTATCGAACGCACAAAAAGCAAGGATTTCGTGGGTTAGGCCTTGTATCTAGGGTATGGTACAATCAGCGAAAAATCTGGAGGCATTGGGCTTAGGCCGGATTGCGGAGCCGCTTTTGTCCATTCGCTGATTGGAGATGCCATGCGTTTCGCTATTGTCGGAATCGGTAATATCGCCCCGGTGCATGCCCGGGCCATCCAGGACACGCCAGATGCCGAGCTGGTCGCGGTAGCCACACGAGATGAGGCGCGCGGGCGGGCCTTTGTCGCCGAGCACGGCGGCGTGTGGTTCGCCGACTACCAGGAGTTGCTGGCCCACGCCGGCGCCGATGCCGTGAGCCTTTGCACGCCGCACGATCTGCACGCGCCGATGGCAATCGCCGCGGCCGCGGCCGGTTTGCACGTGCTGTGTGAGAAGCCGATGGCGCGCACCGCTGCCGAATGCGACGCGATGATCGCGGCCTGTGAGCGAGCCGGCGTGACGTTGGGCGTGGTTTTCCAGAGCCGGTTCGAGCAACTCTCCGTCAATCTGAAAAACGCGCTGGATGCCGGCCGGTTGGGCCGGCTGCTATGGGTCAGTGCCAACACTCTTTGGCATCGGACCGACGCGTACTACCGCAGTGGGCCGTGGCGCGGCACATGGGAGCACGAGGGGGGCGGCGTGCTGATCAATCAGGCGATCCACGCCATCGACTTGCTGATCTGGCTGGCCGGCATGCCCGTCCGCGTTACCGCCCGAACGCGCACGCTCAACCACCCCATCGAGGTCGAGGATGCCGCGCTGGCGCTGCTGGAATACGCAGATGGCCGGCTGGGGCTGATCCAGGCGACGACCGCGGCCTTCCCAGGCTATCCCGAACGGCTGGAGTTCTTCGGCAGCCAGGGCAGCGCGGTCTACCACAAGGGGCAGGCGCGACTGGAATGGCACCTGGCTGACCCGCACGAGGACCGCATCGAGGAGGCTGAGGTGAGCAGCGGCGCCGCGCGCCCCATGGACATCACCGCAGCCGGGCATACGGCGCTTTTGCGAGATTTCGTCGTCGCCACACGCGAGAACCGCTCGCCGCAGGTCGATGGCCATGCAGGCCGCCGGAGTGTCGCACTGGTGGAAGCGATCTACCGATCAGCCGCGATGGGGAGCACGATCGCGATCGAGTGAGCGAAGGCGCCCGATCGCCCACCGGACGGCGGTGTCGGCATCGGGGTGAGGCATAGTATCACTCCGCTTTCGTAGACCACCAACGCGTCACCAGGCCCGTTACGAGCACCCGGCCGACCCCGCACATGGCCAGCTCCGCGTGCAAGGGCGTGTCCTCGAACGCGTTACCGTATGTGCCGGTAGTCACCCTAGAAGTCGTTGGTGCGCGGGAAGAGGGAGACGCGGCCGCCGGTTTGGTTGCCGACGTGCGCCAACTGTTCTGGTGTGGCCGCCCTGGCCAGGAGCAGGGCCGCCCCGCATCCATCCGGCGGCGCCCCCCCAGCGCTTGTCGCCGCCGTCCAGCGGCGTGTCTTCGACCACGGAGAAGCGCAGCGCCACGGTGAAGAACGCGAGCGCCTCGTCGTAGTCGCGGACGACCAAGGTAACCAGGGCGATTGAACGGGTCCGGCCTCGCTATCCGACCTCAACCCCATGCGGAACAATGATCTCCTGGAACACAGAAAGAGCTTGTTCCAGAGTGAATGCTCGCCACGCAGGTAAGTACGTGTAGGTTGCTCGCCCGGCCCGATGCCAAACACCGACGACGGCTGCTTCATCGGTTGGGAGATAGTGCCTAACCCCCGAAATTCCTGTTTTTTGTGCAAGGATTTTGGGAGTGGCGGCTGTCGTCTTTTTGGTTCCGGCGTAAGCGCAGCGGCGTAAGCGCAGCGGCCTTGTCCGGGTTAGGGGCGGATGGTGGTTTCTCGATCAGGCATCGTGTGAGGCCAGGTATCGCTGATAGGCCTTGGTCAGATTTTGCTCGATCACCGCGTGCAGGGGCGTTTGGACGCGAGGATTCTGCTGCGCTGCCTGGAAGATCTGCTGCGCGCAGAGCCCGCACAGGGCGTAGCCGATCAACACGCCGCGCGGGCGATAGATGAAGGCGTTGAGTGACAACGCGTCTTGGCCCTTGTATTTCATGGCGTCAACCGGGAACCCGCAGCCGGGACACGGATCGCCATCGTAAAACCAGAAACCTTTGACGGCGTTCCCAAACTGTGCTTTGGCCTGCGCGAACAGTTGCGCCAGCACAGCGTCTGCGTGGTCTTTTGCGTTCATGTTGGATCTCCCTGCGTCACAACCTGTTTGTTGAGGTGATGGCGCCTAACCCCCGAAATTCTTGCACAAAAAACAAGAATTTCGGGGGTTAGGCACTAGAACAGCCCGACCACCTGCCCGGTTTCCAGGTCCAGGTCCACGTCGTAGAAGACGGGGCGAGTCGGCAGGCCCGGCATGGTGCGCATTTCGCCGCACAGCGGATAGAGGAAGCCGGCGCCGACGCTGGCCCGGATATCGCGGACCGGAAACACGTAGCCCGTCGGGCGGCCCTTGATCGCCGGGTCGTGTGTCAGGCTCAAGTGCGTCTTGGCCATGCAAAGCGGCAGGTTGGCGAAGCCGAGTCGGGTATACAGCTCGATCTTCGCCTCGGCCTCGGGGGTGTACGACACGCTGCCCGCGCCGTAGATTTCGGTGGCGATCTTCTCGATCTTCTTCTTGATGCTCCACTCCAACGGGTAGAGGAACTGGAAGTCGCTCGGCTGATCGCAGGCCTTGATGACCGCCTCAGCCAGCTCGATTGCGCCGTCACCGCCGTGGGCCCAGTGGGCGCAGAGCACGGCATCTTCCGCGCCCGCGGCGACCGCCTTTTCGTGAATCAGAGCGATCTCGGCGGGGGTATCATCCTTGAACTGGTTGATGGCGACGATGACCGGCACCCCCTGGCGCTTGATGTTCTCGATGTGCGCCACCAGGTTGGCACATCCTTTTTCCAGCAGTGGCAGGTTCTCCGCGGCGTATTCGAACGACAATGGTTTGCCGGCCACTACCTTCGGCCCGCCACCATGCATCTTCAACGCGCGCACTGTCGCGACCAAGACCACCGCGTTCGGGATCAACCCGGAGTAGCGGCACTTGATGTTGAAGAACTTCTCGGTGCCCATGTCGGCGCCGAATCCCGATTCGGTGACAACGTAGTCGGCCAGCTTGAGCGCGATCTGGTCGGCCACGATGGAGCTGTTGCCGTGAGCGATGTTGGCGAATGGCCCGGCGTGGACGAAGGCGGGTTGCCCCTCGACCGTCTGCATCAGGTTGGGCATGATGGCGTCTTTCATCAGCACGGTGGCGGCGCCGGCCACGCCCAGGTCTTCAGCGGTGATCGCTTCGCCCGCCTTGTTGGTGCCAACCACGACCCGGCCGATGCGGTCGCGCATGTCCTCCAGGCTGGTGGTCAGCGCCAGGATGGCCATCAACTCGGACGCGACACTGATGTCAAAGCCGGTCGTGCGGGTGCGGCCCTTCTCGTCCGGCCCCAGGCCGATCTGGATCTTGCGCAGCATGCGGTCGCTGATGTCGATGACCCGGTTCCAGGTGATGCTGTCGGGGTCGATATCTAGCTTTGCGAAGCGAGCGCGCTCCTTGGCCGTCAGCTTGTCAGGATCTATCTTGTCGATGCCGAGCTTCTTGATGCGGCGCAGCATGGCGGGGGAGAAGTGGCGCTTGCCTTCCTGGTCGGGCGGGCACAGTCGATCGAACAGCGTCTCGGCGTCCTGATACGACTCGTGGAACATCCTGGCATCCAGCGCTGCTGCGATCAGGTCGTGAGCGGCAGTGATGGCGTGGATGTCGCCGGTCAGGTGCAGGTTGAAGTCCTCCATCGGCACGATCTGGCTGTAGCCGCCACCGGCCGCCCCGCCCTTGATGCCGAAGGTCGGCCCCTGGCTGGGCTGACGGATGCAGCACATGACCTGCTTGCCCAATATGCCCAACCCCTGCGTCAGGCCCACGGTCGTCGTGGTCTTGCCCTCGCCCAACGGCGTCGGGGTGATCGCGGTGACGTCGATGTATTTGCCCTGCGGGTGATCCTTGAACTTCTCGACCACATCCAGGTGAACTTTGGCCTTGTACCTGCCGTAGAACTCCAGGTCCTCGGCGCTCAGGCCCAACGACTCGGCGATTTCGATGATTGGTCTAAGCTCGACGGCCTGGGCGATCTCCAGGTCACTCGGAACGGGGTTCAGGCGTTTCATCATTTCTCTTTGACCTCCATGGTGAGTGGGTGTCTGGCACTACCTGCCAGTGCGGGGTGCTGGGCTGTTACCGACAGCCGTTTAACGAACCCAATCATATCATCTAATGCCGCCGTCTGTCAATGATGAGTGTCATATATCACGAGTATACCTGTCGGTCAGGCGTCCCCAGAGGGGGGTAGCTCCGACTACTGAGCGAATCCCGGCGCACCCGGTTTGGGAAGCGCTATCAGGCGTTACATCTCACCGCAAACTGCGTCTCATTTGAGAGACGGATGACGTGCAGCGGTGGCTCCGAATCGGTAGCGCGGTCACTGCTTGTTCGCGGTTTTGTGTTACAATTGCAGCAGGAAATCAGTTCAGCCCTGTGAGTTGAAATCGCCCTGACAGCACACTCGGAAAAGAAACAGGTTCATGACAATATACGACATAGGACTTCACCTTCATCCCGGACGACCGGAGCCGCGGCCGGGTCTCAAGGTTCTGGCCAGGCCGCGCGGCCCCGTGATGCGCCTTTCCTGGTTGGCGCTCGGCCTCCTGACGCTCCTCGCGCTCACGCTGTTGAGCGCGCGGGTGGCCTGGGCCGAGTCCGCCGCGGACGTGCGCGTTGTGGTTGCGGACGCGGCGGGGCTGACGCTGGAGGTGACCGTGCCCGGCTACAACGCAACCGTGCGAACCGGCGCTGACGGCCGGTCCTATGTCCAACTGTCGATCCCTGGTTTTGTGGGCGGCGCGGACGCCGGCGCTCCGGATGTGCCGCAACGGAGCGTGCTGCTGGTGGCGCCGCCGGGCGCGACGCTGGGGCTGGAGGTCCAGGTGCTGGCCGAGCAAGAGGTGCGGCTGGCCGCGCCGGTCTACCCCGTGTCCGCCCAAGCCCCCGATGTCGGAGGCGAGGCCGACGAGCGCGGGCCGGTCGATCCGAGCGCCGCAACCGGCGTGCGAGATGTGTTCACCCGCGATCCGGCCGCCTATGCGGCGCGCACGCCGTACCCCGCCCAGTTGGCGGTCCTGGAAGAGGTCGGCTATGTACGCGATCTGCGGCTGGCGCGGCTCACGGTGTACCCGCTGCAGTACGTGGCGGCCAGCGGCCGGCTGCGCCATGTGCAGAAGATGCGCGTGCGGGTGACCTTCAGCGGCGGTGGGGCGGCCGTAGTCCCGGCCACAGCGCGCGCCGCAGCGAGAGCCGATGCGGGTGGCTTCGACAGCCTGCTGAGCCAGGCCGTCGTCAACCCGGATCAGGCAGCGGCCTGGCGGATGGATCCGCCCGCGCCGGCTTTCGCGCCCGCCGCATTGCCCCTCGATCAGGTGCGCTATCGCATCACGCTGCGGGAGGGCGGCATCTATCAGCTTACCTATGCCGACCTGGCCGGCGCTGGCGTGCCGGTGGCCACCCTGGACCCGCGGCGCCTGCGCATCTACCACGGGGACGCGGAGCTGGCCATCGAGGTCACCGGCGAGGGGGACGGCCGCTTCGATCCGGGAGACGTGGTCCGGTTCTACGCGGAGCCGGTGGAGAGCTTCTATACCGACATCAACACCTGCTGGCTGGTAGTCGGCGACGTGGCCGGCCGGCGGATGGCCGCGCGCGATGTCGCGCCGCTGGGCAGTGCTGTGGCCGAGGGCTTCCCTGCGCAGCAGCACTATGAGCTGGATCGCATCTACCGGAGCAGCCTGCCGATGGCTTCGGACGTGGATCACTGGTATTGGGGCCAGACCTACGTGTTGAGAAGCGGGTCGGTACTCACTTTCACCGTGCCGTTTACCGTTGAGCAGCCGTTGCCGGCGGGCACGGCGACCCTGGACCTGGAGTTGTGGGGCGCATCCTACGATACGCGGGTGAACCCCGATCATCACTCGCGCGTGGTCGTGAATCAGGCGCTGGTCGGCGATCTCTATTGGGACGGCGCGGTGCAGCATATTGCCACGCTGACGTTCGATCAGGCCGTCCTGCGCCCTGGGGCCAATACCCTGGCGATCTACGCGCCCGGCGATGTGGGAGCGAAGGACTTCAACAACCAGCCGTGGGAGGTCACCTGGCTCAACGCCTTCGATCTGGTCTACCAGAGGACATTTCAGGTCGTGGGCGATTGGTTGCGTTTCACCCCGGCAGCCGGCCCTGGTGAGTTCGTGCTGGATGGCTGGTCAACGGCCGATATCTTCGTCTATGATGTCAGCGATCCCCTGGCGCCGACGCGCCTGACCGCGGCCGAGGTCACCGGGGCCGCCGGCGCGTTCCTGTTGCGCATGCACGATGACGTGCCGGCCGGCGGCGCGTACTATGCGGTTGGCGGTCCGGAGCTGCGGGGTCCGCTCACGGTGAGCGCGGATGCGCCATCCGGGCTGCGCGCGGCCACGGAGGGCGCCGACTATCTCCTCGTATCGCACGCCGATTTCTTGAGCGGTGTGGAGGCGCTGGCACAGTTCCGCCGGAGCCAGGGGCTGCGCGTCCGGGTGATCGACGTGCAAGACATCTACGATGAGTTCAGCGGCGGGCTGCTCACGCCGCACGCCATCGAGGAGTTCATCCGCTACGCCTACTTCAACTGGCCCCGGCCGGCCCCAGCCTACGTGTTGCTGGTCGGTGATGGCGCCTACGATTTCCTGAATCATGAAGGAACGGGCGCGCAGACTTTCATCCCGCCCTATCTGGCCAGCGTCGATCCGGTCCTGGGTGAGACCGCGGCCGATAACCGCTACGTCACCGTCGTGGGTGACGACACGCTGCCCGACCTGCATCTGGGGCGCCTGCCGGTCAACAACCAGTCCGAGCTGACGGCCATGCTGGACAAGATCATCAGCTACGAGGCGAACCCGGCTGCGGGCGCGTGGCGGACGCGCGCGGTGTTCGTGGCGGACAATGATGACCCGGCCGGCCAGTTCAGCGTGCTCTCCGACGAGGTGGCGGACCACGTCCCTGGCGAATTCGAGGTCAAGAAGATCTATCTGGGCACGGCAGAATATCCCCTGAGTTTTGCTGTGCGCGCCCAGCAGGCGACGCTCGATGCGTTCAATCAAGGCGCGCTGCTCTTCAACTATGTCGGCCACAGCTCCATCGGCAATTGGGCCAGTGAGCTGCTGTTTGGTGTGAATTCGTTGCCGCAGGTCAGCAACGGGAGCTTCTACCCCGTGGTGCTGCCGATGACGTGCCTGGAGGGCAGCTACCACAACCCGCGCTACGCCAGCCTGGGGGAGAACGTCGTGCGCCTGTATGGCCGGGGCGCGGTGGCGAGCTGGTCGCCCACCGGGCTGGGGGTGGCCAGCGGACACGATTACCTGCACCGCGGCTTCTACGACGCGTTGTTCAACCAGGACATCCGGCTGCTTGGGCCGGCCACCACGGCCGGTAAGCTGATGCTCTTCACGGATGGCCGTTCCAGCGACGGCAGCCTGCGTTTTGGCGATCTGCTCGACACCTATGTGCTACTGGGCGACCCGGCGACCGCGATCGGCGTCCCCAAGGCACAGTTGAGCATCACGGCCACCGGCCCCACAGACCTGCTGACCCAGGGCGATCCGGTGACCTACACGCTCAGCTTCAGCAACACCAGCACGGTACGGGTGCAGGGTGTGGCGCTGACGGCGACGTTGCCCGCGGGGATGACCGACCTGGCGTGGCAGGGCGATCTCCTGGCTTTGGTCCAGAGGCCGGGCACTCCATACGTCTGGGATCTGTCCGAGTTGCTCCCCGGCGCAACCGGGCATATCACGATCACCGGACGCGTGTCCTGGGAGATCACGGCCGCCAGTCTGCCGTTCAGCGCGGAGATGTCCATCAGCAGCCGATGGGCGGAGTCAGACTACAGCGACAATCGCACTGGCCCTATCACCGCCACGCTCGCGGCGGCCGATCTTTTCCTCAAGCAGTGGGTCGAACCGCTGGGCTCTGTGCGGCCTGGACAATACGTCACCTTCACGTTGATCTACATCAACGACGGCCCGGGCGCGGCCGGCGGAATCCGTCTGGAGCTGCCACTGCCCGCCGCGCTCAATGATCCGCACATCACTTCGACCGGGCCGGCGCTGACCGCGCTTCCGGGCGTCACCTATGCCTGGGACGTCACGGCGATGGGCAGGGGTGACGTTGGGCGGCTGGTCCTCAGCGGGCGCATTCCCGCGGGCGCGAAGTTGCAGACCGCGGTGTGGACAATCACCGCGACTATCACCACAACCTGGGTCGACTCGACCCCAGCCAACAACACCAGCGATCCTGTGACCCTGACCATATTGATGGGTGACTTCTCGGAGCCCGATGATAGCCAAACCCAGGCACAGCGCGTGGTCGCGCCCCTGCGCCAGCAGCCCCACACCTACTATCCCGCGGGCGATCACGATTGGTCGGTGTTTGAGGCCCTGGCCGGCACGACCTATCTGATTCGCACGACTAACCTGAGCTCCGACGGAGATACGGTGCTGTTTCTGTGGGGCGCGGATGGCGCATTGTTGACCAAGAACGACGATGTCACGCCAGGCGCGCACGGGTCACAGATCATTTGGACTGCGCCGACAAGCGGTGACTTCTACGTCATGGTGACTTCATATCTGTCTAGCGCCGGATTTGGCTACGATCTGGAGATCCTTCCCCTTGTGTACTCCTATTTACCTCTGGTCGCAGGCGTCCATCAATCGTAAGGAAATCGTAAGGCTGGATGCTTGACTCTCCTCACCAGTCTTGTATACTGATATCGAGGTATCTGATCTAAAAATCTATTTTCAGATCAGATACATATCGAGCGTATATTGATGACGCCATAATGCACTACGCGGCCCCTTGTGGTAATCTGGCCGCCGCGGCGAGCGCGATGGCTGATTGTCTGACGATTGTTCCCTTCAGTGCTGCCGTGTTCGAGCGGCGGCCTTCAGAGGTGTGCCATGACTAGCGACGATCGGGGAATCCAGCCTGTTCTCGAGCACGTGCATCCACAGCTTCCAGGTCTGATCCCTGGGGATGCAGAAGAAGGAATCTGGGTGCTATGTGTGTCTGAGGATACCAGCAGCGCCGAGCGTGAGGTGATTCCGATATTGAAGCGCGCCGGGTTGCGAGTAGATCTGGTAGCAGCCAGCTTACAGCAGCTTCCTGGTGTAAGTCACAGGCCCTATCAGCTCGTGCTGTTCGACATTAGCCTGCCGGATGGACCTGGCTACAAGGTCTGCGAGCAGGTGCGCAGCGCATGCAAAGCGCCGGTGATGCTAGTGCTCCATGGCGCTGCACGGAATGATGTCTTGCGCGGCTACCAACTCGGCGCTGACGCTTACATTCTGGCTCCCTTTGATGAACGGGAGCTTCTGGCACGGCTCGGGGCGCTATTGCGCCGCCAGCCAGCCCGGTGGAGGACGGTCTGAACCGCCGTCGTTTCTGAGGCATTCGTTACTTGGTATCTTCTTGATTCTGTGGGGGCGATCCCTGGCGTCGCCCGCTTGGGCAGGTGCAAGGCGGCTAACGCTAGCCCTCTCCCCCCGGACTATTGGGAAGATGCGTTTCTTGAAACCGGTCACACGCAGGGCCCACGGCAAACCGTGGGCCTCTTTTTTTGCCCCGATTTGGAGAGGACCTTTATCCTATTGAGAAAACGGCCCCGGAATTGCATAATGGGTCTGAGTGGATGGGGACAGTTCTGTGAGTCGAGCGGGCTACTGTTCGGGGAGTCGAGACGCAAATGAAGCGAGTCGAGAGATCGATCTACGTACTGATTGTGACCCTTTTGCTGGTGGCCATGGCGCCCGTCGGGGTGGGGGCGACCGCTTCGGCTATCGATACGGCCATCTCTGGCGAGATCCTGGTTGGGTATCGGTCAGGCGGTAGATTCGAGCAGCGGGCCTACGCGTTGGCGCAGGATCTCGAACCGGTGGCGCAAATCGCCGACCTTCGGGTAGCGGTGTTGCGGGTGTCGGCGCTTAGAGTGGCCGCTACGCTGATGGCCTTGCGAAACGACCCCGAGGTGGCCTATGCTGAGCTCAACGGCATCATGGAAGGCGCCTGGGAGCCGAACGACCCGTACTACAACGATCCCTCCAAGGTGTATGCCCCACAGCAGATCAAGGCCAACCTGGCCTGGGACCTGGGACGCGGCAATAGTAGCGTGGTAGTCGCGGTCGTGGACAGTGGTTTCGATTTTGCGCATCCCGATCTGGCGGGCAGCCTGTGGGTCAACGCAAACGAGACGCCGGGCAATGGCATCGACGACGACCATAATGGCTATGTAGATGATGTCAGCGGCTGGGATTTCGTGAACGACGACAACCTGCCGGCGGACGACCTGGGGCACGGCACGCACGTGACCGGCATCGTCGCGGCCGCCACGAACAACGGCATCGGGGTGGCTGGCATAGCTGGCGGCGTCAAGGTGCTGCCCGTCAAGGTGCTGAACAGCAACAACAAGGGTACCTGGGCCGACATCGCCCAGGGGATCATCTATGCCACGGATCAGGGCGTGCGGGCCATCAACCTGAGCCTGGGGAGCACTTCA
>MNXL01000018.1 GCA_001871755.1 Anaerolineae bacterium CG2_30_64_16 | reverse complement strand
AGGTCATGCGCTTCCCGCGTCGAAATCACGATAGATGTTCAGATCATCTTCTGGAATCGAGGCTTCAGCCGGTTACTCTGGCCAGCAGCAGAAACCGGCTAAAGCCTCTAAGGACTGAGAAGTAAATCAATGTCATTAAGTTAAGACCTGACAGGTTTCCCGAAGTAGCGTTTCAAGCCGGATTCGGTCTCATCAGATGTGGATGTATGCTGAAAAGTGACCCCGACAACCTGTCAGGTCTGGGCTAGTTCCCTTATCTTAATGACATTGAGAAGTAAATAACTTGCGCAAGTTCCTCCTTCATTTGCCGGAACAGATGAGTAAGTTATTTAGTCCTTAGCCCTAATCCAGGCGATGAAGCCCAAGTCTTGGTCTGACTCACTATGATCTCATTCGCAATGCGCGCTGCCAGACCCTTTCGGTGAGCTATCCATGGCGTCACCCCTTCATCTGTACTTGCTCGGCTCGTTTCGCTTACTCCACCGCAACGAGGTGGTCAAAGGCTTCGACCAGGCGCGCCTCCAGGAATTGCTGGCGTACCTCCTCTTGCATCGCGGCAGCCCCATTCCCCGGCAGCAGCTCGCCTTCTTCTTCTGGCTGGATTCCACCGAGGAGCAGGCCCGCACCAACCTGCGCAACCTCTGGCATCGGCTGCGCCGGGCCTTGCCGGACGCGGATCAGTTGCTCATCACGGACGAGCTGACGGTGCAGTGGCGCGGCGAAGACGCCTGCTGGTCGGACGTGGCCGCGTTCGAGGCGGGCTTGCAGCAGGCCAGGGCGAAGGCGGACATAGATGGGCAGATAGCGGCCCTGGAGGAGGCGGTGGCGACCTATGGCGGCGAACTGTTGCCGGGCTGTTACAGCGATTGGCTGCTGGCCGAGCGGGATCGGCTGGCGCAGGCGTATGGCGTGGCGCGAGAGCAGTTGGCGGCCCTGCACGAGGCGCGCCGCGACTACCGGCAGGCCATCGGCCATGCGCAGGCGCTGCTGCGCCACGATCCGCTGCACGAGCCGGCCTACGCCCAGTTGATGCGCCTCCATGCGCTCAACGACGACCGCGCGGCCGCACTCCACACGTATCACACCTGCGTCACCGTGTTGCGCCGCGAGCTGGACGTGGCGCCGAGCGGGGCCACGCGCGAGCTTTACGAACGGCTGCTAAACGTCAAACCCCAACCGGTCGCGCCGGCACAGACTGAAGCTGCCATTCCCCTGATGGGCCGTGAGGCCGAGTGGGCGCAGCTCCTCCGGGCGTGGCGCGAGGCCAGGGGCCGGCCGGGCCTGGCCCTGATCGCCGGCGAAGCGGGCATCGGCAAGACGCGGCTGGCCGAGGCGCTGGTCGAGTGGGTGGGCCGGCAGGGCATCCCCCGCATTGGCAAGCTTTGATGTGGACAAGAGCCTGTTGGCCGCGCTCATGGGAAGCGCGGCCGCTCTGTCTGAAGGGCGAATCCCGTTGATCAGCGAGGCTCCGCATCCCTATGTCTGTCGCACGTGCGGCCATCTGACGCTCGCCGAACCAGCGGCGCCATGTCCCACGTGCGGCGCGTGGCCCGATACCTATCAACGGTTTATGCCCAATTACTGGTTCGATGCGCTGGAACCCTTCGCCGCCCTGGAGAAGCTCCGGCAAACGCCCGTGGCGGTGGCTGCGCTTCTGGCAGGGCTGCCGGAGGGGATGTCATGGCTCAACCGCCGCCGGATGGCGGCTGGACCATCCGAAACGTCGTGGCGCACTTGCGCGACGCGCAGGGCGTGCTCGATTACCGGCTCGATCTCTTCCTGAAAGAAGCGCATCCCATCCTGGAGGCGAAAGCGGGGTAGTGTTCATGGAAGCGCCTTTGTTCGCCATCTTAGGCAGCAGCTGACTGGACACTCTGCACCGGGACGAAGGCCTGGGAAGCAGGTGGAAAGCCCAAGCTGGTGTAAGGGTCATCTGTACCGAAGAGTTTTTTGACGTCCGTGTGGGCTGCCGCAAGGAGTGAATGGCCAGCCCGTTTACCAGCTCGTAAGGTGTGGACATCGTGATAGAAGGCGAAAAGGTCAAAGAAGCGTTGCGTCGCTGCGGGAGTGCCAAAGTGGTCCATCTGGTGGGTGTAGCGGCGGAGGCAGCGAAACACATGTTCGGCTGCATTGGAAGTGATGGGGACCGCCCAACGCTTGGTCAAAGGCACCCACTTTTGTTGCGAACGCGATATCCGTTTCAGTGTATGCCGACTGCTCTCCAGGCGGGCGTAGAACACCAACAAGCCAGCTCGGTGGTCCGCCAGGAAGGCGCCCATCTCGTTGACGTACGGGTTCTTGACCTGGGCCGCAACGCGAATGAGCCGGTCCAGCCGGGCCGTGGCCAAGTCGAGGGTGGGCAACCACAGGGTACCCATCAGCATGCGCTGGAAACGTTGTGCGCCTTGCCCAGTAGCGTTGAGCTTGATCTTGGGCCGCTACGAGCGCTTGGCGTTGCTTCTGGTCTGCCGGGGACAGCGCGTTGGGGTGCTGCTTGTCAAAGACAGCCAAGGCTTTGACCGCCTTCTCGTAGGTACGCGTGGCCCGATGCACCCGCGCACCGATGTGGAAACAGTTGATGTGAAACCAGCAGAACTGATGAACAGCTTTGGGCAGGTGCGTCTTCACCGGCTGCAAGTAGCCGGTGTACATATCGGTCAAGTACAGCTTGATCCGCTCCTGGAAACCCGCCGCGGCGAACTGCTGGAGTACCTCGCCGATGGCCTCCTTGCTGCGCTCGCTGCAGCGTTGCAGACGCAGAATCAGCCCGCTAAGCGGATCCACAATCACCACACCCAACATCTGCCGCCCCACCTCTTTGAAGAAGACTTCGTCCACGCAGATGGCCCCCGACAAGGTAATGACCTCCAACAGCCGCCCCAGCGCCGTGTGGGCACTCAGCTCGGCCTGGGTGATGACCCCTTGCACGTATCCCACCGAGACGTGGATCCCCAGCCCGGATTCCAGGACTTCGACGATGCTGCGCACCGTGCAGCGCCCCGCCAGCTTCAACACCACGATCAAGCGGTCCTGCATCACCGTCCACTGCGCCTGCAGGTGAGCAACCTGGGTTTCCAGGGAAACCACCTTGTTCTGGGCCTCGGCCAAGGTGTGCGTCAGGCTTTAAGCTTTCTCTTGCGCAACCGCGTAGGCTTGTTCCACTCGCGCCAAGCGCTCCTGCACATCCCCAAGCCGGTCGTTCAAGGCCTCGACCGACTCCTTGCGCCGATGAACCCACATCAGCGCCCTGATCGCCAGGCGCAACATCGCATAGAACGTCGTAGGCGAGACCCCCAGGGTGTCCGCCAGCGTCCGTACCGGTTGGCCTTCGTCCCAAACGAAGGCCCTCAAGCCTGTCCTGAGCTTGTCGAAGGGATGGCGCGGGCGATCGTCACCAACCCGGTGGTGTCATCAGCGGTCAAGCTTTGCTCGTCCTGCAAGCGCCGTCCTATCTCGCGCATTTGATCCATTGTTGTCCTCCGATACCCGCAAGTCGGAGAGCAACTTTACCGCCAATTCACAAAAGTGTCCAGCCCAAGGGTATAGCACCCCTCTTCGGCTTGAACACTACCCCATTCCGGCTTTCGGCCTATTCGTTATACTCATGAATACCCCGATCAGTTCAGCCTTCGATGCGCTGATCGCGGCAGGGACCTTCGCTGTGTGCGCCGGGCCGTTTGCACTGGTGGTGGGCGTCCTGCCGGGCGTTCTTCTTGGCGCACTGGGCGGCCTGCTGATCGGCGCATTGGTGACGCCCTTTCGCCACACCATCTCGGCCGGGCGCGCGGCGTTGATCGGCCTGTCCGTAAGCGCTGTGATCGTGATCGCTGGCAACCTGTTGCTCGGTCCGGGGCTGATCGAGCCGCATAGAGCTGGCTTTGGCCGTTATTTTGCCTATCTGTTCTGGGTAGCAGGCCCTGGCCTGCTCGTCTTAGCCGGAGGAACCGGCGTCGGCTGGGTGCTGGCACGAAGGGAAAGGGATCTCAATGGCGATGATCGTGAACAGAGGGTAGTTTTGGTATCCAAAGTCAGCGAGACGCCGGATGCCCCGGTTGCTGGGGAACGGTTTGTGATGAACACGGTAATGGACAAAATCGCACACCGGACATGGTCCAGTCCTGGCTGAGCGAAATGCAGGCGCGCCTGGCCAGTCCGGAGGCCCCTGCCCAGATAGAGGCGTTAGATAAGGAGATCGTCCGGCTGAAGCGCGCCATTGACCGCCTCCTGGATATGATCGAGACTGGTGACAACAGCCGCGAGGTGCGCGAGCGCCAGCGCCAGGCTGAACTGGGGACTGCCGAAATGGAACGGGACGCCTTGGCGCAACATCATCTTGTTACGACGATCAAACTGGGTGACGCCGACCTGCGCCGCGTGGTGATCCCCTTTGCCTGCGGGGATTCCTTCTTGGTCCCAATAGAAGGGTGCTTCATACCTGGCTGACCGCACAAATGCGGCATACTGGGCGTTAGTCACCGGATACTTGCCGATGTAGAACTCAGCCAGGTAGACCCGGTGCTGGGGCTGCTCACTCTTGGACGCTTCCCTGTCCTTCGCCAGGTCACTACCCATCAGGAACTCCCCGGCTGGGACACGCACGCATTCCATGCGGATGGGCGAGGTGACTGCGAGAATATCAATGAAGACGTCCCACTCCATGGCCCTTACTCCGCTGGAGGTCTATCATGCGGCAGGCGTCCGGCTCATGAGCTGTAGTCGAACTCCGCGGTCAGAATTGCGTTTCGGATATCAGTGCCAAACGACTGCCTTGTTTTCGCGAGATCTTCGGTGCAATCGCGTACCGCTTTCACGCGATCAGCTTGGCGATCCCGAAAGCCGCGGCAGCCGCCAAGCCACCGATCAGCAGCGTCTGCAAGCCGCTGCGCAGGGGCGCTGTGCCCGTGAAGCGGCCCTTGAAAGCGCCGAAGACGAGCAGGGCTGCCAGGGTGACGATGACGAAGAACAGCAAGGCACTTTGGGTGCCGGGTAGAAAGATGTAGGGCGACAACGGGATCGCTCCGCCCACGATGTAGGCTCCGCCGATGGTCAGTGCGCTGATCAGGGCGCGCTTGGGATCGGGTTTCTCCAGGCCCAGCTCCATGCGCATCATCAGATCGACCCAACGCGCTGGGCGCTGGCGCAGCGCCGCGATCACGGGCGCGCTCTCCTGAGCCGTGACGCCATAGGCCTCGAAGATCTCCACGACTTCTCGGGCCTCCGCCTCGGGGATGGCGACAACCTCCCGTTCTTCGCGCGCCCGCTCGCTGGCATAGTGCTCGGCATCGCTCTTGGCCGCCTAGCCGCCCAGACCCATGGCGATCGAACCCCGGCGGCGATCTCGGCCAGGCCGGCCGCGACCACGATGTGACTGTTGGCGACGGCTCCGGAGAGTCCGGCGGCCAGCGCAAAGGGCGCCGTCAGGCCATCCGACATGCCGATGACGAGATCCCGGATGGTCTGGCTACCCGTGAAGTGTTTCTCTACGTGCGGTGTCTGCGGCATGTATTCCTCGTCTTATCACGTGGCAGGCGCGGCATGAATCGGCTCATGCCCATTGCCAGAACCCGCCTTCTCGACCGGGGCAGCATCCAGTATGCCGATTTCGTGCCACAGATTAGGACGTTGGCCGAAGCCAGCGTGGTCCGTGCCGGTGTCCTGCGCTGCAGCGTCTTCCGCCAGCATGGCCGTCACTTCGCTGCCATTTACCGTCTCGTGCTCGGCCAAGCGCTCGGCCAGCCGGTCGAGGGTCACCCGGTGCTCACGCAACAATGTCGAGGCCTGATCAAGCGCCTCCTCGACAAGACGCCGCGTTTCGGCATCCACCTGACCGGCGGTCTCCTGGCTGACCCGGCTGTCCAATCCGAATTGTGGTCCCAGGTAAACAGCCTGCGGGTCGCCGGCCAGTCGCACCGGCCCCAGCGCCGGGCTCATGCCAAACTCGGTGATCATGCGCCGCGCCAGGTCGGTCGCGCGTGCCAGGTCGTCAGTGGCGCCCGTCGAAACCTCGGCAAAGGTCAGCGCCTCGGCCGCGCGGCCGCCCAGCATCACCGCCAGCCGTGCCCGCAGCTCGCTTTGGCTCAACAGGTAGCGGTCCTCGATGGGCCGTTGGATCGTGTAGCCTAGCGCCCGCCCGCGCGGCACGATGGTGACCTTGTGCACCGGGTCGGTGCCGGGCAGCAGGCTCGCCACCAAGGCGTGACCCGCTTCATGGACCGCCACCGTCTGCTTCTCCCACGGGTTCATGGCCCGCGTGCGCCGTTCCGAGCCGGCGACGACACGCTCGATGGCCTCGTCGAAGTCAGCTATTTCCACGGCATCCTTGCCGTCCCGGGCGGCGGCCAGCGCGGCCTGGTTGACCACGTTCTCCAGGTCAGCGCCCGAGAAGCCCGGCGTGATGCGGGCCACGGCCTTCAGATCCATCTCCGGCGCCAGGGTGACCGGTTGAGCATGGATGCGCAAGATCTCTTCCCTGCCCACCACATCGGGCAGGTCCACGGTGATCTGGCGGTCGAAGCGGCCAGGCCGCAGCAGCGCGGGGTCGAGCACTTCGGGCCGGTTGGTGGCGGCCATCACGATCACGCCCCGTTGCGACTCGAAACCGTCCATCTCGGCCAGCAGTTGGTTGAGGGTCTGTTCCCGTTCCTCGTGCGCGCCCATGGCGCCTGCGCCGGCACGCCGGCCACCGATGGCGTCGAGTTCGTCGATGAAAATGATGCTGGGCGCGGCTTTCTTAGCCTGCTCGAACAAATCACGCACCCGAGAAGCGCCGACCCCCACGAACATCTCGATGAACTCCGATGCGCTGACTGAGAAGAACGGCGCGCCCGCCTCGCCGGCCGTGGCCTTGGCCAGCAGCGTCTTGCCGGTGCCCGGCGCGCCGACCAAGATCACGCCCTTGGTCATCCTGCCCCCCAGCCGCTGGAAGCGGGCCGGGTCCTTGAGGTACTCGGTGATTTCCCGCAGCTCATCCACCGCTTCCCCGGCCCCACCCACATTCTCGAAGGTGACACCCGTCTGCTCGCCCTGGATGACGCGCGCTTTGCTCTTGCCGAAGGAGAAGATGCCGCCGGGCCCCCCGACGCCTCCCGCGGCGCCCCGCATGCTCTTGAGCGCGAAGTACCCGAAGGCGCCAAACAGAACCAGGGGCAATATCCAGCCCAGCAAAGTCAGGATGCCCCCATCACTGGCTGCCTGGCCGGTAGTATTGACCTGACTGGCCTCCAGGTCTCGGAGCAAGTCCGGGTCATCTACCCGCACGGTCTGGTAGGGCTTGCCGTCGGCCAGCTTGCCCGAGATCTGGTCGACGCCAATCGTGGCGGTCTCGATCTGCCCGGCCCGCAGCGCGGCCTTGAACTCGGTGTAGGTCATTGCGGTGTTGGGCGCCCGCAGTGACCCGCCAAACAGCATCTGGAGCAGCAGCACCGCCACAATCAACGGCAGCAGCAGCCCGAGGGCCGACCTAAGCCCCCGGCCGGTAGGCTTCCTAAGCATGGTTACCTCTTCGCGCGTCGGCCGAGCCCACGCGCTGAGCCACGGCACGGCGCCCAGAAATCAGCGAACCGCCACCAGTTCCGCTTTCGCCAGGCAGTCCCGCAGATCTTGCCAGTTCGGTTTCAGCGCCTTCGTTTCCCCCAGTCCATAAACCTCAATACCCGACGGCGCAGGCTTTCCAAACAGAGACTTCTTAGTGGCTAACAGGACAGTCACTTCCTTGTACCTGTTGCTGACAATGCGCCAGCGATAGCTCGAACCTTCCTGTACCGGCCCTTGCACTTCCAGAACCTGAGCGGAGAATTTCGTGCCGGCAAACTCGGTCAGAATCCGTGTAATCTCTTGTAGAAGGCTCATATCCATGGTCTTTTTCTCTTTTTCTCCTTGCGAGAAACGTCCTGCCGGTCAGCTTTGGCCGAGTCAGGGCAGGTCCCTGAATCCGATCCTAGCCAAGGCCCGTCGGCCCTCCGGGCATCACTGCGTCCAACAACTCTCTCGTCGGACAGCCCTTGAGTAGAAAGGCGTCTGCCCCGGCGGCCAGGGCAGACGAACGATCTGTGGCATACATCGTCAGCACCACGATCCTGATGGCCGGCCACCTGCTCTTGATCATCTGGATCGTCGCCATGCCATCCAGCCTCGGCTCAGGAGCGGACACCGTGTGCGGCTGCAGATCCATCAGCACGACATCCGGGTGGAGCGCCCACACCTGCTCGACCGCCTGTGGGCCATTCTCTGCTTCGCCGACGACCTCCACAGGAAAGAGGCCGGCAGGTGTCGGCTGCTCGGCGTGGCTGGGAGTGCGCCAACGCATAGCCGTGAGCAGGGCCTTCAAGCTGCGCCTGGCTCTCGGCTGGTCATCGGCGATGAGCACTCGTATGCCCACAGTATTCTCTCCTCCGGCGCCGTTCATGGGGTCATCCCCTCGATAGAATGGCCTGGCGAGGGCCCACCAGCGCTCTTCCGCCACAGTTGAGGGCCACTTGGGGATAGCTGTCGGAGGCACTTATTGTGCGGCTGCCGGGGCGTCCTGGTGGTCGTGCATCCATCGGTTGCTCTGTGACTCAGCGTGCTGCCTGGTGTAGCCGTATTTCTCCTGCAGCGCGTCCGCGAGCCGCCCGGCCTTACCCCCGATCCTTTCCAGATCGTCATCGGTCAACTTGCCCCACCATTTTCGCGTCTGTTCTCGCACCTGCTGCCATCGGACTTCTAAAATGTCGTTATTCATCGCGTAGTCCTTTGAATTCTCATAAGGTGCGTCGCAAGGGTCGGCTCGCTGCGAGCGGTGCCTGCCTTGTGAGCAGCCATTTCGTCTTGCCTGGGGGGTGCCTTGCCTGCCACCCGGTTTACTCTTAGTTACGCATTTTCGGGAAGTACTGGCGAGCTTTCGCCGCAATCTGGCGATCCGTCATCTTAGTTAGTTCCAGAAAAATACTCATCCCAGAATCTCCTGAGATTCCCAGGGAAACCGGCGATCTTGGGACATTTATTTTTCTGGAACGGCCTTGGCCCGTGTCTTTTTCCCCGATTGCGGCGCCAGCAACAGCAACGCCAACGCGCCCGCCAGGCCGCCGATCAGCAATCCGGCCAGCAGGCCGACCCAAAAGCCCCCCGGCTCACTTGCGTCGTTATCTTGTTCGTAGTTGTGGCTGATCATTCTGGCTTCTCCTGTACGAGAGTTTGCGCGTCTTTGCCTCGGTTCCCTGCAGCGCGACAGCGTAACGTCAGCTCGGCTCAAGCGGTCGGCGCGTTCCCGATGTCTGCCATCGCCGCCGACCCTATCACCGCGGCAGCGGCGACAACGATCACGTCTTCCCCGATGGTGAGCACCTTATCACCAGGGATGGTCATAGACTGGCCCAAGATGTTCATGCCTGGGGGGACAAACAGGTTGGTTAGCGCAAAAGTGTCTGGGTTGAATTCGTAATCACCCACCTCGCCCACGCGCTCCCCGTTCTCGGTGATCACCTTGGCGCCGATGATTCCGCGCCTGGCTTTGACCAGAGTATCGGCTTCCGGCGCGTCGGCAGGCGCTCGAACATCGGCTTCCGCATTGATCGTAACGGCATGCTCACCGAAGCCGTGCACCGCAGCGACCGAGACCCACATCCGCTCGCCCCCCAGCAACCCCCCGGTGTGCAGGCGTAGCCAGCTCACTGCCTTGCGATCGGGATCGACGACCAAGTCGTCAACCTTGCCAACTTGCTTCCCCTCCGCCATCGTGATGACGGGCAAACCCTTGATGCGTTCGTAGCGTGCCATGTTTCAGCCTCCTTTGTGAGATCGTTACAGGTTTTCCAAAAGGTTGCCCAACGCCAGGAGGACGAAGCCCGCAACGACGAGCCACAACGCGTATTCCACCAGCGATGCGATGGGCGCCACTACCGCGATCACGCCGATGAGCGCCAGCAGGACCGCAATCCAGAAAGTGACCACCTTGGGTGCACTGAGCCTCGTAGCTCTACTTCTTCTTGCCATGATCCACCTCCGTAAAGTGAATTTAGAACAGCCTGCGGCGACCGGAAATGGCCCGCAGGAGCGCGATCAGGATCACCGCGCCGACGAAGGCCACCAGGATGCTGGTGAGATTGATGCCGTTGACGGCATCCGGCATCTTGAGCAGCGTCGAGGCCAGGAAGCCGCCCAACAGAGCGCCCACGACGCCCAGGACGAGGTCGCCGACCAGGCCGGAGCCGCGCCCCTTCATCACTCTGCTGGCCAACCAGCCAGCGACTAACCCGACGACGATCCATGCGAGAAGACCCATTTTTCACCCCTTCTTTTTGAGACGGCTTCTTCACCGACAACTTGGAAGATCGCTTTTTCTTCCATTTACAGCATAGCAGAAGGGCGCCGCCCTGTCATCAGCGAAAACGATAGGTTTTTCGTAGCAAAAAGGCCGCCTTTTGAAGCGGCCCCTACACCTTTTGTTGTACGATGTTTGGGAGCGGGGGAGGAAAAGGAACGCGCCGGTCATTACCGACATGACCGGCGCGTGATGGAACAACCGCCGAGGAGGCTACTTCACCACAAACTGGATCTTGAGACTCGTCGCAGCACCGACTCAATTAGTCATGCTCCTGTGGCCTCAATTGTCTCCCCGTTGTGCTCGGTTCCAGTCCAACCCGATAGGGTCTGTTGGCTCCGAGAAGACCCGAGACCCGGTCGTTGTGAAAGTAACAAGACGGTAGTAGTACGAAACACCGTAGCTGTCATCTCCCTGCCATACCTCCACATACCACCCGTATTGTTTGCCGGTCATGACCCCTTCCGGGAGGGTCGTCAGGGTCAGGCGGTCCGTGTTGCCCAGGCTGTTGGTCGTCCAGGTATCGTTGTTTTCGGGGTCGAACAAGACGAGACGGTAAGTGTCCGCAGGCACACTGCGCTTCTGCCACACAAACGTAATCGGCAGCGGGGTGGTCGCACCGTGCGCCGGCGCACTCAGGCTGACGTTTGCCAGGTCGAAATCGCCGCCGGGCACGCTGGCGCCTGCCGTGTAGGACGTGAGCGATGGCCCATACCAGGCGTTCAGGTACTCCGGGTCGCTGCTGTTTGGCCCGTAACGAACGTAGGTGAACTGCCCCGCCCCCAGCGACGGCACGTCGGCAAAACGGTAGCGGCCCTGGCCGTCGGTTTGGGTCGTAGAGGCCGTGCTGTAGGTCGAGCCATCGTAGAACCTCAGCCTAAGCTCGATCCCCGCGGCCGGCGCGGCGTTGTAGGTCATGCGACCCTGGATGCCCGACTCGGCGGGAGGCGTGGCGGTGCGGGTTGGCGTGGGCGTCGCGGTCCGAGTCGGCGTGGGCGTGGGGGCCGGGGGCAGCGGGCGCAGCACCAGGGGGAGATAGACTTGCTGCTCGACCACGAAGGTGTGGCTGTCAATCACCCCCTCGCTGTCCGCCGGCGCGTTCCACGCGAAGTCGTTGCGGAGTGTGAATGGCTCCGCATCATAGCCGGCTGGCCGGATCGAGATCGTCGCCGGGTATTGCGCATCTGCGGTCAAGACGAAGAGCTTGCCATCCAGCGGCCGGCCTTCGAAGCTGAAGTCGTAGTTCTCGAACGGCGCGTCGAAACGCACGTCCACCGTGTAGCTGCTGACAGCGACGGCGTTGCCTGCCCGGTTGCGGGCGTCGAGGCGGACCCACCCTTCGGGTGCGAGCGGCGGCGAAGCGCGCACTGGCTGGGCCGGGACGACGATCTGGCTGGCGCCCGTACCCACAGTCACCGTCAGGTGGCCGCTGCTGCCCACCGCTTCGCCCGCATCGTAGTAGAACTGGTGTGGCCCCGTGTCGGTGAAAAAGCCGTGCGCGACGAAGAGCTCGTCCAGCGCCGTCATCCCGCCGGGGCCGAGCGGTTCCTGGCCAACGCCGCGGGCTTTGAGCACGTCATAAAGCTGCTTGATCGTGAGGATGTGGTGGTAGGCGCCGGCGACCTGGGCGGTCAGGTCTGACCATAGGGAGGGCAGGTCCACCTGGACGTGATCGCGAACCATGCCGATGATGGGGAGTCCATTAGAGCCGGCGGCCGTTAGCACGGTCATATCCCGTTCATCAACCGGGTCCAGCAGATCCCAGAGCAGGCTGGCGACCGCCCACTCCTCCCAGCTCGTTTCTCGAAACCGCCAACTGAGGACGTTGGCTTCCAGGTTCGTGGCGCCACCGCTCCAGTGGTAGACCTGCGGCAGGGTTCCGTCCTGCGCCACCTCGCGGTTGACGAGCATCGAGTAGAACTCGGCGAACCCTTCGGCCCAGGAATCGGTCGTCGAAGCGTTTACGTACCCGACGTGGGCCGTATTGGCAAGATCCTTGGGGAGCAGGTTGTCGAAAGCGTCGGCCTGGACGTGGTGGCCGAACTCGTGCCACTCGCGGTTGTCCGGGCGGTCCGGACTGTTACGGTTGCTGCTCACCAGGCCGCCGCGGAGCTGAGAGTCTACGACGATGTGCGGAGGCCTGGTGAGATTGCCGCCGGCGGAATTTGGCCCCCACCAGTAGGCCCCATATCCCAGGTCCGGGAAGTGGGCGTAGATCGGCGCCGGCCGGGTGTCAAGCGTCAGCCCGAGCTTCGCTGTCAGATCGTACGCCTGTCTGGCATGGTAGTAGATCAGGCCGAAGTCGCTGAGCCTCGCTGCGGCAGGCGTGCCGGGTTGAGGTGACGTATGCCCCTGGTCGACGTCGAAGAGGACGTCCTGGCAGATCAGCGCATCCTCCTGCGGTACGTCGAAGGGAGATGAGATGACCTGGACGTCGGTGGCCGGCGTCGGGAGGTAAGGCGGCGCGCTGCCGTAGCCCAGACCAGGCGGGGCCGCGCTGGCGTCGAAAACCCGCACCTCTGGGCTTTGCAGCGATGTGCTGATGGCCAATGAAGTGGTCACGGGCACGGCGAAGGTATACCAGCCGTCTTCCTTCGTGGTTGTCGTGGCCAACACGGCGTCCACGATGTCATGGCCGGCCGCATCCTTCTTGAGTTGCACCAGGTCAACTTTCACGCCGGCGAGGGGCGCCTTCCCCGACTGGCGCACGGCTGCGGGGAAGCCCAGATTCGAAGCCACGTGCGTCAGGGGCACTACCACCAGGCCCTGGATGCGTCCCACGGGGGCAGAGAAGCGCACCGTCAGCCACGGGGTCGGCGCGGCCGCCCAGTCAGTGCTTTCATACCATTCCCACGGCGAGTAAGAAACAAACGCGGTCGCGTTGGTCGCAACCACCTGGGCGACCCGCGCTTGAACCGACGGGCCCGTCACGGAGAACTCCACCGCATCGGGACCGCAGGAGGTCAAGGGGATGGGGCCGGCCAACACGAATTTGCGTTGCCGGCCGGGAACGGCGGGGACGCCGGACATCAGCGGGTACCAATTCTCTATGGCCAGCTCTATTGATTCGAGCGCCTTGCCGTCGGCCGCGATCACACCGTGACCACGCAGAGTCGATTGCCACACAAGTTCGCCATTGAAGGTGCGTGGCGCGACGGCGTCCTGCGAGAAGGTCAGTCCCGCCCACTGCGGGGCGCTAGCCAGCCCGAAGAGTGCGGGGTATCCCACCCCGTAGGCTTCGGCGAGCGTGATAGACTGGTGGTAAGTGTTCGTGGCCCCGGTGTCCTGGCGGAAGATGTGACGGCCCCCGAACTCCACGTTAACGTCGGTCATGGCGCGCAGCGTCGCGAGCGGGTCGGGACAGCCCTCGACAGCCCCTGGCAGAGCAACGCTCGCCGGCGCGAGTGGGGGCTTGACGCCGGGCGTTGCGGCCTGCGCCGGCCAGAACAGCCACACCAGCAGGTCAGCCACGATGGCGATGAGCAATACCCAGCGATAACCCGCCAGCATTTGCCTTGGCATTTTCTTGGGTGGCATGCCCTGCGGCATGCCACCCGCTGATGGCCGGTGCACGGTGTTCGAAGGTTGTGGCAGATTCGTGTTCATTGCAGCGCCCTCCAAATGACGATCGCGATCACGAAGACGAACAGCAGGCTGAACAGGTTGCGGCTCAACGCCATTTTTTTGCCCAGATGTCTGATCTCCAGCGGCAGCGCCACTGTGCCGACTATCACCAGCGCCGTCAGGGAGGCGGCGATGGAGGCGATGCTGACGCCGCCCGCCAGGCGACCTGCATAGTGGAATAGTCCGTGCTTGTCTCGCTCATAGTGGCCACCTGAGAGCGACAGCGGCCGGTTAGCTTCGGCAACAAAGTAAACAGCCCTAAGTTGCCAAGCCGGAACCGGGCGCCATCGTAGCACATGCGCTGCGGCAACGCAAACCGGCAATTCTCAATTGGTGTATCACCTGCTTCTCAGTTGCACCGCGCCTTGAATCGCTTCTGGCGCTCCTGCTTCACAATACATACCCATAGACAATCCCCCCCAGCAGGCCCCAGGCGCTGCCCAGGATGGCTCCCGCCAGCACGTCCCGCGGGTAGTGCGCCCCCACGTACATGCGCGTGATGCCCACCACCAGCGCGATCGCGTACAGCAGGCACACCGCCCACACGCCGGCGTGGAAGTACCCGGCCAGCAGCGTCGCCATGAAAAAGGCCTGGCTGGTATGCCCGCTCGGGAATGAACGCCCGATGGCTCGCCGGCCGACGACACGCGCCTGGGTCAGCCGGATGAAAGGCCGTCTCCGATGCACCAGGGCTTTCACCAGTTCGACCACCAACCACAGCGTCAAAGCGCCCAAGCTGAGCCCGTAAGCCAGCAGATGATCCCCGCCAAGGAACAAGATCACGGCTAGCGCCGCGATGACGATGCCGTTGCCGATCTGGGTGAAGCCCCCCATCAGCACATCTAGCCAGTGCGGGTGGCCCCCCCGCAAGTTAAAGAGCAGGAAAGCCCAGGCGTCCACACGCTGGCCGGCCGACCAGAGCAGCGAGAGCGCCAGCAAGCTAAAGCCCAAGATCATGCTTGCCAGGACAGGCTGGGCCTGCAGGCGGCGCCAAAAGTAGATCCGCACGGTGGACGGCATCCATGCCAGGAACAGAACCAGGCCGGCCGTGATGCCCACCAGCCAGGCCAGCGGACGATTGAGACGCACCCACAGGGTCAGGCGTCCCCAGATCCCGCGATGCTGAGCTACCGGCAAGCGCATTTCATCCGTCGGCTGCATGTGTCCCTGTCTCCTTCTCGCCGGGCGCCGGCCTGCCGACCATTACCGCCAGGGCGTACCGCTGTACACTGATATGCAGCGGCCCTTCTCCCAACGCCAACCCATCTGCCATAACCGGCATAGCCGGATGGGTGTCAATATCCACCCTGCGCGCCTGGAAGTGCTGGATGCGTGGGTCTTCCAGTCCACCCCCGATTACCTTCTGGGCGGCGTAGCCTAGCAGCTCCAGCTTGGATAGGTCGGTAAAAAGCAGTACATCCAGCACGCCATCATTGAACGCAGCAGCGGCGCCGACCTGGAAATGCAGGCCGATGTAGGGCATGTTGGAGACCAACGCCACGTGACCCTGAGTGTGGATCTCCTGCTTGTTGTCCAGTACCAGGTGCATCTCGGCCGGTGGGGAAGCGACCAGTGCTGCCAGGAAATCGCCGATCCGCGCCAGGTTGCCGTGCTGGATATCGTCGGCAGACGGGAAAATGGCCGAAGCCAACCCCACCACACAAGCCAGGAGGAAGGGCTGCACGCTCTTGCCGTGCCCTGCCAGGCCCACGTCCACTTTGATGCGCCGGCCCGTGCGCAGGATCGCGACGGCGGCCGGAACATCCATCGGGATGCCCAGGCTGAGGGCCACGTTGTTCTGCGTGCCGGTGGGGATGATCCCCAGGGTGGCGCGTGTGCCAATCAAGGCTCCGGCAACGGCAAGAATCGTGCCATCGCCGCCGCAGACCACGAACATGCGGATCCCCTGTGCGAGGGCGTTCTGGACCACCACCGACAGATCGCAGCCCGCTTCGATCAGGAAGGCTTCCGGCACGAGCTTCCAGGCCTGCATCTCGTGGATCACATCCACGATCTCGATCGGCGCTCCTCTGGCTGCCCCCGCGCTGGGATTGAAGATCAGCTTGGCCCTCATACGGCGTTGATTCATTCGTCAGACCTCCGGTAAGACCAAGAGTTCATCAATGTCTTGATGAACCAACTCTCCTGAAGTCAATAAACCCCCGCTCAACGTCCACATTAAGCAGTTGCACGCGAATCCGGTCGCCGACATCCACGCCTTCGAAGCCGTGCACCACTTTGCCCTCAACAGGGATGGTGAGCAGCCTGGCCCAGGTGCCTTTCTCGGAAGCTCCCGTGACGATGGCGTCAAACTGTTCGCCGATCCGCGATTCGAGGAGCAGCGCGGCCGCGGATTTGCCGACCTGCCGTTCGATCTTGTTGGCGGCATCCTCTTCTGCGGTGAAATGTTTGGCCAGCACATCCAATTCAACATAGCTATACGGCGCCGCCCGACCAGCAATGGCGGCCTTCAATAAGCGTTGCGTGACCAGATCGGGATAGCGGCGATTCGGGGCGGTGGAATGGGCATAGTCCTTGACCGCGAGGCCAAAGTGCCCGGCGATCCCCGATCGCATGGCCGTGTCGCCGGGCAGTTCTGCGATATATTCGCCCGCGCCCAGCAGTTTGATCACCGCGAGGGAGAGGTCGGGGAAGCGCAGCGGATCGGCTGCTCGCTCCGTGACGAGAAACTTATCCAGCGCTGCCGAATCTGGGGTGTCGGGCAGCATGAATCCATGTTCCCGGGCCAGCTCGATAATCCGGCCCCAGCGTTTGGGCGTGCGCACCACACGGCGGATGGAGGGAAATTTCCTTGCCGCGAGATACCGGGCGGTCACGCCGTTGGCTGCGATCATGAAATCCTCGATGAGCTCCTTGGCGCGGTTCTTCTCTTCGACTTCGAGACCACGGATTTGGTTGCCGTCGAAGATCGGTTTCGCCTCGATGGTTTCCAGGCTCAGCGCCCCGTGGACGTGTCGCAGATTTTTCAGACTCTGGGCGATCCGGTCCTGCACGCGCAGGTTCTCAGCCAAGCCATTGACGGCCGCGATCCCTTGGGGGACAGCGCTATTCCCTTCCAGCCAGGCTGCCACGCTGTTATAGGCAAGCTTCGCATGATTGCGGACGCGCGCCCGGTAGATATCCGAGCCCTGCAACGAGCCGTCCGCGCCAATCACCATTTCCACGACAACGGCCAGGCGCTCCTCAGCGAAATTCAGGGAGGTGAGATCGGTGGAAAGCCTTTCAGGCAGCATCGGGAAGATCTCGGCCGCCGTATAGACCGAAGTCGTGTTGTGGCGCGCGTGTTCGTCGATGGCCGAGCCGTCCCTAACCAGCGCGTCCACGTCAGCCACAGCCACCCGAATCTTGACCGTGTCTCCGGGCAGGCTCTCGGCAACAGTCAGTTGATCCAGGTCGCGGGAGTCGTCGTTGTCAATCGAAGCCCACAGAAGGCCGGTCAGGTCACGAACTGACCCATCATTCGGTGCGACTGCGGGCGCCTGCATCCTGTCAAGCTCGGCCACTGCCGCAGCCGAAAAATCAGGGAGTAACCCGCGCTCGATCATCGCCCGGTGGGCTATGTTCTGCAGAAGAGCACGGTGCTGTTGATCCTTCGCATTCATGTGATTCTCCTTCTCACGTCACCTCGATCACTGTGCCTGTTGCGTCGCGCGGAAGTGGTTGACCCTCAGGGTTGGGCACCCTTGCCTGCGCGCCGAGTGCGGGCTTCCCCCGCAGTTTCGTGACCAGGGAGAAAACGCCCTGCCCGATGAGCAAGGCGATGATGCCATACACCCACCAGGGGAGGTTCCGGCCGAAGAAGAGCACGTAGAGAAAAGGCGCCACCGTCGCGGCCAGGAAGACGGCGCTCCAGACCATGATCTCCGTGCCACGCTTCTGCGCGAGCGCCCGGATCATGCGGAATAACGAATAGTAGAAAAACGGCGCCGAAGCGAAGTAGATGACCAGAAAGACGACCGGATCGACGCGGTAGTTGTCGCGCGCCACCTGCATCAGCTCCCGGATCTGCGAGAGGATGAACTCCACCATTGCCAATTCCTCCTTCGCTCATTGCGAAAAAATCAGCACACTTGACGGAGACCCGCTCGCGTGAGGCGCCCACACGCGAAAGGCGATCCCCCTGCGTGAGGGATCGCGCCCATGCCCTTGATCTCGGCTTTGTCGCTCATGGTTGACTCCTGACAACTGGCTGCCACGTGCCTGGCACTTCCGAAAAGTGCCA
>MNXL01000016.1 GCA_001871755.1 Anaerolineae bacterium CG2_30_64_16 | reverse complement strand
GGTCAGGAGACCGGCCACAGCGAGCGATTCCCCGAAGAATTGAGAAGATACTGTTGAGTGATGATCGTACGGTTCGCGCACACGCGAGAGCCTGGAACATCCCTCTTTCCGGCACGATCGGTATTCTACTGCTGGCGATCCAGCGTGGTCGACTAGACGTCAACCAAGGAAACTCCTTGCTCCGCCAAATGATCGATCGAGCCAACTATCGTTCGCCGATAGCCAACCTTGGGGACCTGCTGCCACCAGTTTGAGATCCTTGTTCTCGTCTACAAATCTCTCCCACCAAACCACCGTACCGCGACCCCCAGCACGACGACCGTATAGATCACCGCATAGACCACCATCACCGCACTGGGCGCGCTGGCCGCGCCGAAGGGGGTCGCGCTCAGGTTCAGCTCGCGCAGGAACGGCGGCTGCATGAGGTAGGCGGCCCGCTTCCACATCGCCTCGCTGGGCATCAGCAGGCTGACCACGATCCCCACGTTCACCGCGGCCTCGTTGTGCAGGAAAGCGCCGAACTGTTCGATCCAGCCGGCAATGAAGGCCAGCCCGTACAGCATGAACACCACCACGCCGTTGGTCAGCGTCGGCAGCCGCGTCCCGCCGAGGATGGAGAGGGTCAGCACGACCAGCCCTTCCAACACGATGAGGGCGACGCCCGGGATCGGGTTAGGCGGCAGGTAACCCGCGATCAGCCAGACGATCCCCATCAGCGCGGCGCTCATGAGCACGGTGAACGCGCTCAACATCAGGGCCAACCCCAGCCACTTGCCGATCACAATCTCCCACCGCCGCAGCGGCTTGGTCACGATGGTGTGGATGGTACCGGACGCGATCTCGCCGGCGATGACGTCCACCGAGGTCAGCACGGCGAGCATGACCGCCAGGAAATTCACGCCGTACAGCCCGGTCATCACAAAGAAGTTGGTGGGCTCCAACATTCGTGCGGCGTTGCTGCTCATGGCGCGCGTCAGGTCGCGATACATGAAATGGAAGCCGGTCGCGTAGACGGCCAGAAAGGCGAGTCCAAGCAGGACGACTGCCCACAGCAGCTTGCGCTGCCGGGCTTCCAGAAAGGTCAGACGGGCGATACTCAACGTGCGCATAGGGCATCCGAGATGATCAAGGTGGCTCGGTGAGGACACCGGCCACAGCGAGAGGTGATGATCGAGGTGGCTCGGTGAGGACACCGGCCACAGCGAGAGGTGATGATCAAGGTGGCTCGGTGAGGACACCGGCCACAGCGAGAGGTGATGATCGGTGTGGCTCGGTGAGGACACCGGCCACAGCGAGAGGTGATGATCGAGGTGGCTCGGTGAGGACACCGGCCACGGCCCGGGATTGGACGCAAGATGCTCATGGCTCTTCTGCGATGATGCGCATGAACAGTTCGTCCAACGACGGGCGTTGCGGCGCGAGCGCATAGAGGCGAGCACCGCCCTGCACCAGCCAGTCGGCCACTGCCGGCAAAACGGCCTCGCTCTCGACCGTCAGAGTGAACCGCACAACATCCTGGCAATCCGAAATCCGAAATCCGAAATCCGAAATCACCCGTCCCCAGCGCGCCAGGCCGGCCACCAGATCCGGCGTCAATCCCCCTGCGCGCACCTGCACCTCGACCGCGCCATCGGTCAGTTGGTCCAGAGTGCCGCTCCGCACTACCCGGCCGCGCTTGACGATCGCCATCCGGTCGCAGGTGACCTCGACTTCGCTGAGGAAATGGGAGTTGAGGAAGACCGTGACCCCGGCGTCCCGCAGCTCTCGGATCAGATCGCGCACCTCGCGGCGCCCCACCGGGTCCAGACCTGAAGTCGGCTCGTCCAGGAACACCAGGTCCGGCTCGTTGAGCAGCGCCTGGGCCAGCCCGATGCGCTGGCTCATGCCCTTGGAGAACTCGCCCAGCCGGGAATGCGCCCGATCCGCCAGTCCGACCCGTTCGAGAAGCTTTGGAATCCGTGTGCGGCGCCGCGCGGCCGGCATCCCATAGAGCCGGCCGTGCAAATCCAGGAAGCCGGCCGCGGTCAGCCAGGGGGGGAAACGAAAGTGCTCCGGCAGGAACCCGATGCGCCCCATCACGTGCGGGTCACCGGGCCGCTGCCCGAGCACGCGCGCCGCGCCTCCGTCGGGATAGACCAGGCCCAGCAGCATCTTGACGGTTGTGGTTTTGCCCGCGCCGTTCGGCCCCAGGAAGCCGAACACCTCGCCTGCATCCACACGCAAGTCAAGGCTGTCGACAGCGGTCAGTGCGCCGTATTGTTTTCGGAGTGCGGTGGTTTCGATGTGCATGTGTCAGGGACCAGGCGTCAGGAGGCACGGATCAGGCTGCAGGGACCAGGAAACAGGCGTCAAGGATTGGCCGACTGACATCTGACTCCTGATTCCTGATCCCTGACCCCTGTCACTTGAGCGCATCCGCCACCAGGAGCAACTCGCGGGCGTCGGTGTAAACACCTTCGACCGTGTAGACGATGTCGTCGCGCTGCCATAACACCACGCGATGGGGGTTGCTGGACCGCGGCTCCAACAGCAGCCCGGTCACCCCATCCACCGTGACCTCGCGGAACTCGGCCTCCTCGGTGGGCAGCGGGATGACGACGGTGCTGGTCCAGTCGATAGCTTGCGCCAGCCGTTGGGCGTCAGCTTCGGGCATGCCCAGGTACTCGAACGCGGCCGCACCCAGGGCAGTCAGATCCAACCCCGCCGGCATATCGACCTGGGGGCTGCGCAATTGCGAGATCGTCCACAGGCTGGCGCCGCGGCGATAGCTTTGCGTCACCACCCAGGGCACATCGAGATCGATCACGATCCTCTCGACATCCGGCAGAGTCACCCCCTTGATCTGGGTCACGTCCAACACCGCCTGCATAGTCGTCCGGTCCATCTCGAAGTGCGCGGCCGGCCCGGACTGGACGTTGAAGGTGCGCGGGAGCGCGCCTTCCGGCAGCGCGGCCGGCACGCGGACCGGGAACCCGACCAGCGCGCTGGCTTCGGCCGCGCTGGCCACCGCCTGGGGCTCGCCTGGTTCGCGCACCACCGTCGGCTGACCAAACGCGCCACGATCCGCCAGTTGAGCCAGTTCTTCCAACTGCCGGGTATGCGCAGCATCGATAGGGATCACTGCGAACTTGCGCACCCGGAAGATGCCCAAGAAATCCGCGGCCGCTTGCCGGACGGGCGCAAAACTGAACAGGATCAGCAGACACGCCACTGCAGTGGCGCCAATCGTAACCGGCTTACGCCAGCCGGTCAGCAGAGACTGTTTCATGGTTTCGTAGCTCCTTTTCAGGTTGGCCCAAAGCGCTCGGCCTGGCGCTGGCCGGGATGCCGCCTGGGCGGGCGCCCCGGCGTAGAAGCGGGCCAATGCGGCTGCCGGGTCAGGCGCCTCGCCTGCCTCAGGCTCCAAGATCGCCAACCGCGTCATAACCTGGACGCTCCGTTTCTGGAGCATCGCCAGCTCCGCCTGACATGACGCACAGCCCGCCAGATGTCCGGCTACAGCGCCCCGCTCGGTCTCAGACAACGCGTCGTCCAGGTAGGCGCGCAGCAAACCGGTATCACACTTCATGCTCACCTCCTTGGGCCGGAACCAGCGCCCGGTATGCCCTCTCGAAGGCGGTTTCGGCCCGGGCCAGCAACGTGCCAACCGACCCAGGCGCCACGGCCACGGCCACGGCCAGCTCGCGATAGCTGAGGCCGGCGTAGCGCAGAACCAGAAGCTGCCCTTGCCGGGCCGGCAGCGCGGCCAGCGCCTGCCGCACGGTGGTCCGCGCGTCCATCTGTAAAGCCGCCTCGATCGGATCCGGCGCCGCGCCATTCCCGGCAGCGTTGTCAGCCAGGCGCTCTTGCCGCGCCTGCGAACGCCGTTCATGCCGCAGCGCGTTGTAGGCCAGGTTGGTGGCCACACGGAAGAGCCAGGCCCGCACGTTATGCTCGTGCTGCTCGCCCGAAGCCCAGAGGTGCGGCGATCTGTGCAGGCGCAGGAAAGCCTCCTGGGCCAGGTCCTCGGCTTCTTCTCGGGCGCCGACGATCCGGTACAGCAGCCGGTAGATCTCAGCGTAGTGGGCCAGGAATAGGGCGTCGAAGTCCTGGGCTGCACGTTCGGGCTGGCGCGTTGTATAGGGCCGCGGTGCGGCCGTGTGCCAGGGGTCGGTCGTCATATTGGGATCCCTGCGTCGCGACGCATTAGCACTCATATAACACCGCCCGACGGCAGAATGTGACAGAAGGGGAGGCTCGATGGCAAACCGGGGCAGGGCCGCGCTACAAGTTCAACAGCCAGGCGATCAAGGCGCCACACAGGGCGCCCACCGTCACCTGAAACGGGGTGTGGCCCAACAATTCCCGCAGGTGTTCTTCGTTCAGTGGATGTCCGGCAAGCAGTTCTTCGACGATGCGGTTGATCTTCTGCGCCTGCTTGCCCGCCGCCTGGCGCACGCCGGCCGCATCGTACATCACGACCATCGCCAGCGCCACCGCGATCGCGAAGGCCGGCGAGTCGAACCCGGCGTTCATCCCCACACTCACGGTCAGAGCGCTCACCAGCGCGCTGTGCGAGCTGGGCATGCCGCCCGGCGCCCAGAGCAGAGTGAGGTCGAGCTTGCGCTCGAACAGCAACGCGGAGGCAAATTTCCACAATTGCACAACAGCCCACGCCGCGAGCGTCACCCACAGCGTGCGGTTGTGAGCCAGCGCGATGAGCAGATCGCTTGGCTTCGGGCTCATTCGGTCTGCCATCCGGCAAACGGCTCGGCATCCAGGCCGCCGTCAGGCCGCGTCGTCAACTGGCGCACGCGCAGCTCGGCCTCATCGAGCAGCCTGTTGCACTGTTCCGCCAGCGCGGTGCTGTGCTCGAACAGGGTCAGCGACTCGGCCAGGGGCAGGTCGCCCGCTTCCAGCCGGCGGACGGCATCTTCGAGCTCGCGGTATAGTTCTTCGAAGGCAGGAGTGGTCTCTTCGGTCATGGCGCCTCGGTTGTTGGTAGATTGGTAGATTGGTAGATTGGTAGATTGGTAGGTTGGTAGATTGGTAGGTTGGTAGACGGGTGACTGGGATGGACATGCGTCACCGTGTCACCGTGTCAAGTATAAGTTGGCTGGTCAGACAACCTGAGCGTCGAACGCGCCGTCGGCGACGCGGACGCGCAGGGGATCACCGGCGGCCACCTGGGTCGTCGAGCTGACCACCGTGGCGTCGGGCTTGCTGACGATGGCATAGCCCCGGGCCAGGACGCGGGCCGGGTCCAGCGCGCTCAGTTGGAGCCGCTGTCCGCCCAGGCGCGCGCGAATGCTGGTCAGCCGGTGGGCCATTGCCAGGCTGGCACGGCGGCTCAGGTCGTCCACGCGTTGGCGGTCGCCGGCCAGCCGCAACGCCGGGGAGAGCCGCGTCAGCCGACGGGTAAGATTCTCCACACCCATGCGCGCAGCCGCCAGGCGGTTGGTCATGCCGCCGCGCGCCGCGGTCGCCAACCCGGCCACCCGCGCGACCAGCTCCCGCGCGTCGGGCGTCGCGACGGCCGCCGCGGCGGTGGGGGTCGGCGCCCGCACGTCGGCCGCGAAGTCCGCGATGGTGAAGTCGGTCTCGTGCCCCACGCCGCTGATCACCGGCACGGCCGAGGTCGCGATGGCGCGGGCCACGCGCTCGTCGTTGAACGCCCACAACTCCTCGATGGAGCCGCCGCCGCGAGCGACGATGATGGCGTCCAGCGGCTCCCGCTCGGCCGACCAGCGGTTGAGAGCATCGAGCGCGGCCACGATGCCGGCCGGGGCCGCATCCCCCTGCACCGGCGTGGACGCCAGAATCACGTCCACCAGCGGGAACCGGGCGGCCAGGGTGCGCAGGATGTCACGCAGGGCGGCCGCGGTGGGGGACGTCGCCACCCCCACCCGGGCCGGCCGCTCGGGGATCGGCCGCTTGCGCGCCTCGTCGAATAACCCCTCGGCCTCGAGCCGCGCCTTCAGCCGCTCGAACTCCAACCACAGCCGGCCCACACCGGCCGGCTCCAGATGGTTCACATAGAGCTGGTATGTCCCGCCCTGCTCGTACACCGAGATGTAGCCGTGGGCGAGCACCTGGTCGCCGTTGCGCGGCAAGACCATCCGCGCAGCCTGCGTGCGCCAGATCACCGCCTTCAGTACTGCGCCCCCGTCCTTGAGGGTGAAATAGCAGTGGCCCGAGCTGGCCTGCGTGAAGCCGGACACCTCGCCCGACAGCCACACGTCGGCCAACAGCAGGTCCTCCGCGAAAAGGGATTTGATGTAGGCGGTAACCTGGGAAACGGTGTAGATAGATGCTGGTGGCATGGGTTGCCTTTGGGGAAACGTGATGATTATGCGGTCTCGTTCTCGCGTATCTGCTGTTCGACTTCATCGCGTTGAACATCTTGGTACTGTGTTTTGGACTCAAGGAGTGCCGGCTGCAGAATTCGGTCATGAATCTCGCCACTCTCGGTTCCATCATCCGCGGTAGAGACTACACGTTCCGGTTTTATCATGAAGAGCGATGACTGCTCATACAGCTCCGCAAAACGAAACTTTGATGCTTCCAGGTAATCTTCGACAAGCTCAAAGGCAAACCATTTTCGCTGCAGCCGCTCAGCTACTTCACCTGTGATGTTACTCCCCGCAAATGGATCAACCACTAAATCACCAGGATCTGTCAGGAACTTAATGAAGAACTCAGGTAACCCATGCGGAAATCTTGCAGGGTGTGGCTTGACACCCCGTTGGCGGCATTCTCGCAGATAGGTGCTGTTCGAATCTGTATTGGCTAAACTCAGAAGATTGGGGGGTATCGCTCCTTGGTTGTCTTTCGAGAAATTGTCAGAGATATCGTGTCCCGAGGGTCGCATCTGGGCTTTGTAGCCATTCTTGAGGAGCTTCTTCATTGAATCACTATAAGGCTTCAAAACATGTCTGTTGCTTGCCTTAGGATGTGCCGTCTTCGATAACCACCAGATTGGATCCACTGCATCTTTGACGCGTTCTCGACGCACAGTGACCCACTCGGCAGGTGAAGGCAGTTTGGAAGGATTATACCAGTAGAACTCCTGGGCAAGATGAAACCCCAGTGTTTTGCACAAAACAATGACTAATTCAAAGTGATATAAAGACCGAGTTGGCTGACCCTTTACCCATGTACCACCAATATCTATGACCAAGCTTCCCGTATCCTTTAGAACTCGCTTGAATTCAACCGCAAAATCCACGAACCAGGTCACATAGTCTTTAGCTTCAACGTTACCATACTCTTTCTTGCGTTTCAACGCAAACGGAGGCGAGGTAACGATCAAGTCTACTGAGTTGCGCTCCATTTGCCGCAAATACGCTAGTGCGTCACCCAGAAAAGCTGCGCCATATTCAGTTACATAGAACGGCGATTCCTCAAAACACACTGAAGACACAGGTCCTCCCCTTCGTTACTGTGCTACAAAATAGTCCGAGCGCTCCTTGATTCTCATTGCCCGCTCCGCTTTGTCATTCAGAATGGTCGCAACCTCCGTCGGATCTTGGCCAATACGCTTCAGTTCTGCCCCACCGATGAGAATCACATTGAGACTGGAAGTCTTCATAACGTGATTGGCATAACTGTGGGCATCCTGTGTAAAATTCCCTGTGGTGACAATCATGACCACGTTGGAATAGATGAATGTCAGGGCCAAACCCACTTCTTTAGCCACATCCCCCAGGCGCACAGATGACGTGTTCTTGGCTTGAATCTGCCAGCGGCTAAAGATGAATCGTGCCCCCTCAACGATCACATCTACTTCGGCGCCGCCCGTATCCACGCTTCGTGTGCGCCAACCCTTGAAATCCAGATCAAGCAAACGCGTAAAGTAAATGGTAAGAAACTCAAGCGCTCGACCTTTGACATGTTTGTCGGTCGACCCCAAATCTAAGAGTATCTGTGTCAGCGGCTGCTCAAAAAATTCCCGCGGAACTAGCCTGGCCTGCTGGGCCGCAGATGTAAGTACCGGATTCGATATCTCTTGGGCGAATTTCGGAGTACGCGACACCTCATATGGTTTTGCCCCGCGTCCGGTCGTTGACTTTGTCAGCTCAACATAACCTAAGTCTCGCAAGGGGAAAAGGATTGACTTGGGCAAATCCTTGTGGTTATACTCCGCACCGTAGAGTGTAGTGGCCAAGTCAGCTACTTTGTTCGCTACCACTGTGCCAGTTTCTGGTATGCAAGCAAGCGCACGTAGAAAAGCGCGCTGTGCGGCGGTAAGCTGACTTAGTGAGGAGATAGCATCCACATCCATACCGAGCACTTGCTTTAGACGTGCTTGATCGACTTCGTAAAGTCTGGCTCCTCGCTTGGCGTCGACATCAAAAACGCCAGCCTGCGCCAGCCACAAACGCAGACTGCTGAGGTGTACCGCTCCACGTGGGACATGCAACCCTCGGCTTTCAAGACGTTTGCGGAGTGAATGAAGGTTGATCTCCTCCCCCGCTGCTTGCATAATCTCCACCGTCTCCACAAACGAAATCCCGCGAAGGTTGATCAGGATATGCTTGGCAAACGCTTCATACATCTCCAGAGTGCCGGCCAGTTCCAACAAATCACTGGCCAGAGCAGATGGGGTTGCACCATCTTCATCAAGAAGCTCATATGCGCGAAGGGCCAAGATTGTATTATCAGCCAACTTCAAACGCTGAGTTTCCGCATGCGTCGCGAAGAACTCATCACGAATGATCTCCGCGATCTTACCTCGGTTGCCCGCTTCATCGTGAATGATCTGGAGCAGTCGCGATAGATCCACCTGGTTTGGACTGAACTGCGCGCCAAATGGGATTTCGCTCTTCTTCATCGGTGTCACCTTGTCCGCTTCATTATAACACAGGGCCGTGTTCATCCTGCCAAAGCCTCGGGACGCTCTCCATCTCAGTAACCCATGCACCTTGTACGATCTGTTCGATGACAGGTTGAACATCCGACCGGATGTGGCGATACTTCTTGGCCAGGGCGCGCAGGTTTTGCTTGAACTCCGGCGCGAACTCAACTTGCACCGGGGGTGGCTTATTCGGCATCGATGCCTTCCCACAATTCGGAAACCGGGCGGGTTTGTCCCGTCATGACTTTCTGCCATCCCTGGCGGAAGCTCGGCTCGGCCGGTTTCAACGTCACGCTCTCGCGAAACAGGCGGATGAGGCCGTTCCAGAAAAATAAATGTCCCAAAATCGCCGGTTTCCCTGGGGATTGCAGGGGGGTTTCGGGATAAGTATTTTTCTGGAACTGTCTGAGTTGAAGCAGGTTGGGCCAGTACTCCCTCGGCATCTGGCGAATTTCACGCACTAACAGATCTTCATTGGTAGGAGCTTGAACAGTCATGCCAGTTCCTCCTCATCTGGTAGCGTTCTCATTCCGGCAACCGCATTCTACACCCGGAGGAAGAAGAACGCCAACCCCAAAATCACATACACCCCCAGCAGTTGCGCGCCCTCCAGCCAGTTGGTCCGGCCGTCTTCGAAGACCAGCGCCCCGATCAGGCAGCCAGCGAACAGGGCGACGATCTCGAACTGGTTGAAGACCAGCGTCAGCGGATGCCCGATCAGCAGGCTGAGGAACACCAGCACCGGCGCGACAAAGAGCGCGATCTGCAGGCTGGAACCTAACGAGACGGCCATGCTCAATTCCATCTTGTTCTTCCACGCGGTCTGCACGGCCACCACGTGCTCGGCCACGTTGCCCACCAGCGGCACCACGATAATGCCGATGAAGAACTCGGAAACGCCCAGGACGGCCACGGTGTGCTCCACCGCGCCCACCAGGATCTCGCTCAGCCAGGCGATCAGGGCGGTCGAGGCCAGGAGGAGCACGATGGTCCGGCGCAAGGGCCATCCGCCGTGATGCGCCTCTTGCGTGGCGTGCGCCAGCGCCGGTTCCGGGTTGGCCTGCCGGAACGCAAAGATCAGTCCCAGCACATAGATCACCAGCATGGTGACCGCGGCGCCCAGGCTCAGCCACTCCACCGGCCCTTCAGTTTCGATGTGGGCGAAGAAGAACAGAGACGGGATCGCCAGCGCCATGACCGCCAGCAACAGTTGGGTGGCGTTGACGCCGGCCTGGGTATGGTCAAACCGCTGCTCCCCGTGCTTGATGCCGCCAACCAGCACGCTCAATCCCATGACCAGCAACACGTTGCCCAGGATCGAGCCGGTGATGGACGCTTTGACCAGCTCCAGCAGGCCGGCGCGGATGGCGAAGATCGTGATGATCAGCTCCGCGGCGTTGCCCAGCGTGGCGTTCATCAGCCCGCCCAGCCGCGGACCGGTGTGCACCGCCAACTCCTCAGTGGCCTGGCCCAGGATGCCCGCGGCCGGGATCACCGCCAGCGCGGAGGAGATGAACAGCAACGTCGGCGGCCAACCCAGAAAACGCCCGATGATCGCGACGGGAGCGAAGATCAACAGGATGCTGAGGTATTTCATGCCAGACCACTCCTCTCTTTGATTGCCTCTTGCGCATCTTTGGCAAGCCGAACCACCCACTCCCACGTCGTCTCGGGAAACAGATCGCTGCCATCCACAAACAGGCTGGGCGGCGCACAACGGGGTACCATCAGCTTGAGCGCCCGCGGGATGACATCGATCATCACCGGCGTGTAGCCGATATACTCGCCGTCCACGTGAACGGGCAGCGGCCGATAGGTGGTCACTTCGACGTGCCGGGCCCGGTAGATGTCCACCTGGGGATCCTGGATGTGCCGGTTCAGGAACAGACGGAGGGCATGTAACAAAGTTCGCCCCGCGCCTGTGCCCTGGAAACAATACAGGTCCAGCCACCCGTCGTCCAGGACCGCGCTGGAAGCCATCCGGAAGATGACGCCGTAGAGCTGGATGTTGTTGGCCACCAGCATGATCATGCGCCGGCTGATCCGGCGGCCATCCACGCGCACCACCGCCGAGGTTCCTGCAAAATCGCGCAGGCTGAGAAACCCCGCAATCCAAAACGCCCCCAGCCCGAGTCGTTTCTTACGCGCCCGATCCTCGGACACGGCCCGGTTGACTTGCGCATCGAACCCCACTCCGCCCCAACACAGGAAATGACGCTCCGGCCCGTTGCCACCATACGGCATGATCCGCCCCACATCCACCAGGCGCGGGCTGCCTTCCAGGATCAGGCGGACCGACTCCAGGAGCGGCCGCGGGTGCAATCCGCCTGGCACCGGCAGGTTCAACTGGCGGGCGAAGACATTGCCTGTCCCGCCGGGCAGCACCGCCAGCGCCGTGTCGCTACCCACCAACCCGTCCACGGTCTGCGCAATTGTGCCGTCCCCGCCGAGCACAAACACCGCGTCGTAGCCTTCGACGACCGCTTTGCGCGCATAAGTCGTAGCATCACCGCGGCCGTGCGTCTGTTCCACTCCGATCACGTCCCACTCATGATCGGCGAGGTACTTCATCGCATGACTCAGATCGGCGGCGTGCGTCCTCTGACCCGCGGCCGGATTCTGAATGAGTATTGCTTTCATACAACGCTGTCGCGGTCTCTGCGAAGCGACGCGCGTAACTCCTTTATTGTAGTCCCGCCTCAGATAGTAATTGCGCCGCCGCGGTGTAGGGATCCACATCGCGGTGAGCAATCGTCTCCACGAAGACGGTCACCCGTCCCTCCGGCAGGTGGGTCAGCAAAACATCCATCAGCCGATCGCACAGGATGTGATTCAACGCTGACGCCGCGCGAGCCGTCTCGCGCCGGGCCAGTTGGTCTGTCTCGCGCAGGTAGCCGGCGTGCTGCTCGATCCAATCCCTGAGCACCTCCACCCCCTCGCCGCGGGTCGCCACCGTCTTGGTGATCGGCGGCAGCCAGGCGCCGTCCGGCTGAGGGCCGGGTTCCGCGTGGCCCGCGCTACGGCCACGCTCGGGGCGATGATGTCCGGTACCGACGGGGGCCGGCCCCCGCGCGGCAGCGGGGGCCAACCCCTGCATCATCTGCAACGCCAGCACTGCGTGGTCCGCGCCCTCTCGGTCGGCTTTGTTGACGGCGAACAGATCGGCGATCTCCAGCACGCCGGCCTTGATCGCCTGCACCTCGTCGCCGAGGCCGGGCGCCTCGACCACGATGGTGGTGTGCGCCGCACTGGCGATCTCCACCTCGGCCTGGCCCACGCCCACTGTCTCCACCAGAATGCGGTCGAACCCGGCCGCGTCCAGGACCAGGATCACGTCCGCGGTGGCGCGCGCCAGCCCGCCCAGGCTGCCGCGCGTGGCCATGCTGCGGATGAACACGCCCGGGTCGCCGGCCAGGTCGCGCATCCGCACGCGGTCTCCCAGCAGCGCGCCGCCGGAGAAGGGGCTGGTCGGGTCTACCGCGATGATGCCCACAGTGAAGCCCTGCGCCCGGTAGGCCCGCGCCAGCGCGTTGACCAGCGTAGACTTGCCAGTGCCGGGTGCGCCGGTGACCCCCACCACGTGGCCGCGGCCGGTGTGCGGGTAGAGCGCGGCGAGCAGCGCATGCGCCTCCGGCCCGTCATCTTCGACCAGAGAGATGGCCCGAGCCAGGCCGCGGCGGTGGCCGGCGAGGAGTTGGTCAACGAGGTTCAAGGGTACCCCTACGCCAAACCCAGCAGCTTGCGCCATACGAACAACAGAAACTCCCGCAGCGCATTCTCAGGGTCGTGGCTAATGAAGCTTGCCGTAGCGTTGCTTTCGCTGCCATCATGAAAGTGCTTGGGGAAAGTTGCCACATAACGTCAGGAGTCGTGTGGAGCATTGTCGTGGCGATAGAGTTCCCCCTTGCCGATCTGTCACCGTTCCCAATGATAATGCCTAACCCCCGAAATTCTTGTTTTTTGTGCAAGGATTTTGGAAGTGGCGGCTGTCGTCTTTTTGGTTCCGGCTTGTCCGGGTTAGGAATAGCGTCCGCTGGTCGAGATGAACACGTCCAGCAAGGACCCATCAACGATGTCAAGGCGCAACTTGAGCGGGTCGTCGGTCGGCAAGGAGATGATCTGGGTACCAACGACAACGTCGGCGAATTCATCCAGAGCGATCGTTGCCAACGCGTTGTAAATCTCCGAGGTAGGCATCGAGCTCTCCTAAGCGTGTCGTTAGATTTTCAGCAACGATCAAGTCTTCCCAGGCCGGATGTTCTGCCACCTGGCCCCGCGTGATTTTGGCCTCCAGATCCTCCAGCGAATTCGCGCGGTATCGCGCCAGGATCTCCAGCTTGAGTTGCAGGACCTGGCGTTTCTTCTCGTACAGGAAGCTTATTACCCCTTGCCGGAATAGCTCATTCTCTGTCAGCCCGAACGACACGGCTATGTTGGCCGTTGTGGTCATTGCTTCCATATCATCCTCCGGTTTCGAGACTCTCGATCTCCCCTATCAAACTCCGCTTTGGATTATAGCATACCCAGACAGCGCAATTCAAACAACGGGCGATCTGGATCACGAAGACGCGAAGACCCACGAAGAGCGCGCAGCGCGAAGGCCGGCGCCGCGGATGGGAGCTTCGCGGTCTTCGCGCTTCGTGGCTTTCGCGTCGCTTCGCGGCTTCGCGCTCCAAACCCTCACCGCGCCACCGCGACGTGGTTCGACTCGTCCAGTTCCGGTCAGCGCGCGTGGGTGCTGGATCACGAAGCCGCGAAGGTTCACGAAGTTCGCGAAGCGCGAAGTGCACGAAGGCTGGCGTCGGAAGAGACCTTTGAGGTCGCCGAGACCCTTCGACAAGCTCAGGGCAAGCTCTCGAAGGTCTGCGGGGGGTCAATCTCGGTGCATGTCGCGCGTATAGAGGCCACGACCCTTTCTGAGCCTGGCGCAAATCAAGCCCCAGGCGGCCGATCGCCTCGTACCTTCCACAAGAAGGGTAATACCTTGGTGATCTTGATGCCTTGGTACATTCCGTTCAGTTGATCGAAATGCGGGTCATAGGTCACCAGGTAGCTCGCCCCGCCCGCTACGGCGCACGCCAGAATCTGATCGTCATCAGGATCGGCGGTCACCACGGGGACAACCATCTCCGGCGGCGCCTCCACCCATTCTGCGAGGCGGTTGATCGTCACCAGCAGTTCCTGGATCTGATCCGTTCTGATGCCGCGCTCTTGAAGCTTCTCGACCAGTTCAATGAGTGGCGCCTGACTGACGAGCAAGACAAACTCCTCGTTCCGCCAGCGGCGCATCAACTCCATCGTGGGGCTGGTTGGGTTTCGGCTGAGCAGCGCGAACACAAACACATTCGTGTCGAAGACCGCGCGCAGTCGATCAGTCACCGAGCCAGTCTCCGTCGATGGCCGTGTCATGGGCGATCGCCTGTTGCCGGATCTCCTCGGCGAGAGCCTCAAACCGTGCGGCGACGTCAGCGCGGGGCACGTCGCTCAACAAGCCGGCCTGTCGCCGGGCTTCGGCCACGATCTCGGCCGGCGATAGGGGGCGTGGCGCGGCAGCCTGGCGGCGCTGATGCAATCGCGTCACCAATTTCGCCACTAAGGACTGAGAATTAAATAACTTGCGCAAGTCCCCCTTTCATTTGCCGGAGCAGATGAGTAAGTTATTTAGTCCTTAGCCCTAAGGTAATATCGTCCGGCGGCAATTGGACCAGCCGCAGAGCAACACCGCCGATGAGCGCCTGGGTTAGCGCAGTGCCTTTGCCAGAGCTGGTGACCTCATAGGCCGCTGTGCCTTCTCCGAGGCGTTCGCCGCTCTCAGGAGCAGATTCCCGCGTCGGGTCAGGCTGAATCGGTGTCATCAGTGTGTCCAGCGCTTCTCGCCGCACGCGAATTCGCCGGCCGACCCGCACGGCCTCCAGTTTGCCCGCACGGACATAGCGGCGGATGGTGATCTCGTGCAACCCGGTGATCTGCGCGACTTCCGATATACTCAGCAATTCAGCCATACCCATTCCCTTCCTGATCTTGAGACAACTTGAGTATACAGGAATTATCACGGGCTGTCAAAGTGCATCGTGGACCCACCTTCGCGCCCTGTGTGATCCAGAGAAACCTTCGAGAGTTTGCCCTGAGCCTTCGGCCTTGAGAGCTTGCCCTGAGGCCCCTCCCGATTACATCCTGAGCCTGTCGAAGGGTACATCCTGAGCCTGTCGAAGGGTACATCCTGAGCCTGTCGAAGGGTACATCCTGAGCCTGTCGAAGGGTACATCCTGAGCCTGTCGCAGGGTACATCGAGGGGTGCAGCGAAGGGGCCTCAGCCCGAAGGCTTGTCAAAGGGTCTCCGAGATCTCGAAGGTCTGCTTGTTCGTTGCCCAAAGTATGATCCTACCGCAACCTGGCGACGATTTCTGCCAGGTCTTCATAGTCATACGGGGGCCGGCGGCGAATCGCCAGCACCCACACCCAACCGTCCCCATCACTCACAGCATAGAGTATGCGCCAGACATCCATGCGTAACCGGCGCAACTCGATGCCGGCCGGAACATCCAGCCCCGTGACATCCACATCGTGACTGCCGGCCGGTCGTGGTGTGTCTGCCAGCTCATCAATTGCCCGCTTCACCCGTTGGCGGACGTGCCCGGGCAGGCGTTTACGCGCCTCGTGGACCTCCGGCTCGAGGAGCAATTCATAGCGTGGCATGGCTTACTCAGTCTGTGGGGCGTCCCACTCGTCCTTAACGTCATCCCAACGCAAGGCGCCGGCCCGCTGCGGCCCCTGGCGCAACCGGGGCAACATGGCTCTTACGAGCGCCCGATCTTCGACGTCTTCCAACCATCTGAGCAAGGTTTCCCAGGCGTCAATGCTCATCTGGACCGCCGTCGGTCGACCGTCGGGATCCACCACGTACTGGACTGATTGAAGCATCTCTACTGCGCTCATGATATGTCCTTTCATGCCCTTCCCCGAGGACGACGCGCGAGAAATCATCTTGTCTACATTGTACAGCCCTGTGGCATTGGTGTCAATGGATGAGCGTGGGAATCTGGACCACGAAGACGCGAAGGCTCACAAAGATCGCGAAGCACGAAGGACACGAAGGCTGACGCCGCGGGTGGGAGCTTCGCGATCTTCGCGCTCCGTGGTCTTCACGGCGCTTCGCGTCTCCGTGATCCAAACTGTCTCACTTCCCTCCGCTCGGCCGGCCCGCCGCGCCGCCACTCGCAGATCCTCCGGATGCAGGGGACGGCACGTAGTAGTACATCTGCCCGCTTGTCGGGTCGGCCGACTCCAGCGGGCTGGCGCCGTACTGCCGTCTCGCAGCCTCTTCTATTGCGTACCTTGCCGGGTGTAGCAGAGTCTGATCGTAGATGGCCTTGACAGTCTTCCCGAAAGCCAATTCAATCCACGTCATTGGAATACCTGGTTTACTGCCAGAGAGACTCGTACCGGGAAACGAGAACGCGGTACGATAGACCTGTGGTGTCACTTCCCTATTCCAGATACCCACTCGCTTCTCATTCCACGCAAGCATTTCGTCGATGTCTTCTGCCATTATCATCCGCTGGGTGGCGTTGATGTAATCCTGGCCCACACTCCATAGACGCTCCGTTTCCTGAAACCCCTTAACTATTCCGTGACTCGCTGTCCCGACACCGATGATCGGCACGATGGACTCCTCCCCATTGACATCCACGTAAGTCATCGGATTGTTGCGAGCAAAGACGTAGAGGTTCCAGTCCTGCCCGTTCCACGAGCCAGGCAGTCGCGGGTCGGTGGTCAGAAATCGCCCTAGCCGGGGGTCGTACCAGCGGGCGCGCATGTAAACAAGGTTCGCTTCATCATTGGCTGCATGTCCGGCGTTACGGTAGGGTGTCGAGACAGAGCCTGATGTTGTTCGTACCGCACCGAAAGGATCGTAATCGTATCGGCTCACGACATTTCCGTCCGAATCTACCAGCAACCGGACATTGCCCTGGCCATCGGTCAGCAGGTAGGCAGGATTCCCGGCCGCGTCATGCTGAACCAGCAGATTGCCACCGTAGAGGTAGGTAGTGGTGATACCGTTGGTGACTTCCAGGACTACCACGGGCAACGGGCTGGCCGCGTCCCACAGGTAGCTCGTCGTGCTGGCACCTTGAGTCCGCTCCATCCGCCAGCCATCGCCGTTGTAGGTATACTGAACGCTCGTCGTGCCGGTGACAACCTGCGTCAAGCGGTTCGCTGCGTCATAGCCGTAGGTCGTGCCGCCCAAGCCGGTCATGTTCCCATTGGCATCCCACGTGACAGGGGCTCCGCCGGCTGTCAGTAGGCGATTGGCGGCATCGTAACTATAGAGTGTAGTACCGCCTACCGTGCTGGTCATGGCCACGCGATTGCCTACGGTGTCGTAGGCATAGGTCACCTGCTCACCATGGGGATAAGTCACTCCGGTCAGGCGATCAAGGTCGTCGTAAGTGTAAGAAGTAGTACCGTTGGCTTCTGCCACCTGGGTACGGGTGCCCCTGGCATCCAGGGTGTAGCGGAAGAAAGCGAGCGCGCCGCTAATGGGTGTAGGTGATAGCGGTCAGGCGGCCCTGGATGTCATAGGCGTAGATGCTGAGGATGCCGTTGGGGTACGCAATCTGGCTCAGTTGTCCTGCGGCATCGTAGGTGTAACGCGTGGTGCGCGCTCCGGGATCTCTGACCTCGACCAGGCGATTGTGGTGGTCGTACGTGTAGGCCACGACTCCGCCATCAGGATAAGTCAAGGTGCTCCTGTTACCGGCGGCATCATAGGCGTATCGCATGGTCAGGCCAATCGTATCGGTGATGGTTGTGGGACGATTCAGGGCGTCGTGGACATACTGTGTAGTTCCGATGGCATCGGACATCGTCAGCCGATTGCCTGCTGCATCATAGGCATAGCTCACTGTGAAGGAGGGGGTGGCTGCCTGCGTCAGGCGGTCCACGGCGTTGTAAGTATAGCTGGTGACCTGGCCTTTGGCGTCAACGAGCTGAGTCCGGTTATTGTTGGCGTCGTACTGATACGTAGTTGTGTTGCCCAACGGATCTTGCATCGAGGCCAACCGGTTGAGTGCGTCGTAGGTGAAGTTGATCGTGTGGTATCTTCTCAATAATCTGGGGCGAACGTGCCTGGCACTTCCGAAAAGTGCCAGG
>MNXL01000328.1:3835-10601 GCA_001871755.1 Anaerolineae bacterium CG2_30_64_16 | reverse complement strand
TCGCTGCTATCCCGGCCGCTCCACCACAAACCGCATCCCATTCACCTCGCACGCGATACTACCTCGACAATGTTAGATTATCCTGTTAGCCGTCTCGTCATGCTGACCCGCCAGGAGCTAAAGCACGCTGGCTACAACGTGCAAGCTCCCTAAAGGGGGCTATCATACCCGTGGCAGTCCCCTTCAGGGGACTTTCACCTCGTAGCCGGATGGCTTCAGCCTCCGGCGGGCCGGGTGCGCGGCGAATCTAACATTGTCGAGGTAGTTACACCGATAGAACGATTCTTGGCTGACGAAGGCGCTTCCGGCCTGAAATCTGCTCACAAACCTTCGCAAGGGTTCTATGCCTGAGCAGTTACGCCTTGATATGATCCGCCTGTCGCTGTCCTTGACCTGAGCAGGCGAGGCATAGCATACTACGCTTGTGGGTCGTTTGCTTCGTCATGGGCCATTGGCGAGCACCGTCGAGGCAGCCCGGTTGACCGGGCGTCGCCATGTAGCCCGATCCATTCATGGTCGGGCGGCCTGACGCGACGGCGAGTGTGCGCTGAGACCGGCCAGCGCGCTCATGCTGGACCGCCCGGCGGTGAACCGACCGGGCTATGGAGCGGCGCCCGCTCAAGCGGGCTGGGATGGCAAGGGGCTTGCCAAACGCTCCGCTAGTTTTTTGCCTGGCGCTGCGCCGCCGGCTACCGCTCGTACACCGCTGGATTGACGCAGTTGGGCAGGCGGTCGCCCCGCAAGCCGGCGATCAGGTTGGCGGCGGCCATCTGGGCCATTTTGCCGCGAGTGGCGACGCTGGCGCTGGCGATGTGCGGCGCGATGATGATGTTGTCCAGGCTCAGCAGCGGGCTGTCGGCCGGGATCGGCTCCGGCTCGGTCACGTCGAGCGCGGCGTAGCCGATCGTTCCCGTTCGCAGTGCCCGGTAGAGCGCGTCGTGGTCCACGATCGGGCCGCGGGCGGTGTTGATGAGGACGGCCGTCGGCTTCATCTTCGAGAGCGCGTCCGCGTCGATCAGGTGGTAGGTGTTCTGGTTGAGGGGTGTGTGCAGCGACACGAAGTCTGACTCACGCAGCAGGGCATCCAGGTCCACGCAGCGAGCGCCGATTTGCGCCGCGTACAGATCGTCCCGGCACAGCGGATCGTGGTAGAGCACGCGCATGTCGAAGCCCTGGGCCCGTTTCGCCATCCCCTTGCCGATCCGCCCGAAGCCGACGATGCCCAGCGTGGCGCTCGTGACATCCCCGCCCAGCAGCAACGTCGGCCCCCAGGTCTTCCACTTGCCGGCCCGGGTGAACTTGTCCCCCTCCACGATCCGCCGCGCCGCGGCCATCAGCAGCGCGAACGCGAAGTCGGCCGTGGTGTCCGTCAGCACACCGGGCGTGTTGCCCACCGGCACCCCGCGCGCAGTGGCCGCGGGGATGTCGACGTTATCATAGCCGACCGCGTAGTTGCTGATGACCTTGAGATCTGACCCGGCCGCGTCCATCACCTCGGCGTCGATCCTGTCGGTCAGCAGGGACAGGATCCCCTCGACCCCGCGCACGCGGTCCAGGATCACGTCGCGTGGGGGAGGAAGTTCCTCCGTCCAGACATCGGCTTCACAGAACGCGCGCACGTCGCGCAGCCCAACCTCTGGGATCAGGCGCGTCACGAACACTTTGGGTTTTGTCATCGTATTGGCTGCCTTCTTGTCTCTCAATCCTCAGGCCGATACGCGGCCTCCGACATGTCGCCGACGAACTCCGGCAGGTTCGGGTGCCCCAACATCTGCCTGATCGCGTGCGCCTCACCGATGTGGAACCAGTAGTGGTAAAGATTACGCTGGAGCAGAGTGCCGACTGTTTCCCCATACTGCCGGTCCGCCCGGGAGATGTACGTTTGTAACAGGGTGGGCGTGAGGGTCTCAAGATAGAGATCGGCCGCCGCGGTGATCGCACGCCAGGCCGACCACATTTCATCGAGTGGAGGCGCGCTCGCCGGCCGACCGTAGCCCACCAGTTCCTGCAGGCCGGGCACCACGGTGCGGCCCTGCCCCGCCTCCACCCAGTAGCGGTGCTCCTGGTTGGCCAGATGTCCCACGATCCAACTGATGCAGTTCATGGGTTCCAGCCGGCGCCGCGCATCCGAGTCCGACACGCCCTGCAGACAGCGGACCAGTTCAAGCCGGGCAAAGTGCAATTGTGTGACCAATGGATGTTGCATGTGTTCTCATCTCCAAGCCTTGGACGAACATCAGGCCGGCAACTTGCGCGGTGTCGGATTGTGCCGGAGAAGACTGGCTACGATGGCGACACCCACCAACACCGTCGCGACCCACGCTGCGTTGACGACCAGCGGCGCGCCCGTGTGTTTGAGCGCGATGCCGACGAACGCCCAGACCAGGACCAGCAGATACGCGATGTCGCGCCGGGTGAGGGCCATCAGGCTGGCGATGACTACGGCCGCGGCCAACATGATCACGGTCCACGTCTGCGGGCTGATGCCCCACCCGCCCCAACCTATGTAGAACAGCAGTTGGGACGCGTTGGCGATCGTCGCCACGGTGATCCACCCCAGGTAGACGCTGAACGGCACGCGTACCAGCCACCTTTCCGCGCCGGAGGCCGCGGTACGGCCGGTCCCGAGTCGCAGGTAGATCGCGATCAGCGACAGCAAGATCGCGGCCATGGCGATCAGCGTCAGGGTGAACACCTCGTAGTGCCAGAGGAAGAGCCAGACGATGTTCGCCACGCTGCTCAACACGAACAGGTAGCCGACCTCTCGCAGTCGCGGGTTTTCGCGCTGTGCCGGCAGCGCCTGATACGCCGTGAAGCCGAGTAAGCCCAGGTAGATAATGCCCCAGATGGCGAACACGTAGCCGGCCGGGACGAAGTAGATGGCGAACTGGTCCGAGATTTCGCCCGTGTTCTTCCCGTTGAGGGGCAGCGCGCTGGCCAGCGCGTTGACAACGATCATCGCGGTGAAGGCCAGCACAACGGCGATCTGTCTGCGTGTGTCACGGTTCATTTTGTCTCTCCTTGGCGCCTATCCAAATAGCTCGCTCGGGCCGGTCTCCTGACCGTGCCCGGCGCGGGGGTGCATGTCCTTGCCAGCAAGAGCACGCCACTTTGGATCCTGTCGATGGCATTCGACATTCCTCACAGTGCAATGTCTGTGAGCATTCGCCCGGATTTCGATCATCCCAGGTCTTGCAACTCTTCACCCCCGCCTACGCCGGGCCGGTCGACCGGCGATGTGCCGTAAAGCGGAGCAGCAGCGCCAGCGTACCCAATGCCAGCACAAGTGTCACCGTGATGGCGTACATCGTGACCGCGGGACCGACCCCCTCGAACAGTTGGCCGATTGTCCAGGGCAACACCACTGCGCCCGCGCCTGCGCCGAAGAAGAGCCAGCGCGTGGCGCCGCCGGTGACCACCATGCGGCGTTCGGCCAGCGCTATCGCAGTGGGGAAGATCGACGCCATGCTGAAGCCCAGGCCGAGCGCGCCCACCCTCAGCGCAAGCAGCGAGCCGGGCCAGAACAGGATGGCGCCCATGCTGATCAGGCAGCCGACCAGATCTGCGAACAGGATCCGGCTGGGGCGGAAGCGGTTCGCCAGCGGGATGCCAGCAAGCCGGCCCAGCATGAGCGCTCCCCAGAAGACTGAAGTCAGGTATGCAGCGAGTGTCTGACCGCTCAACCCTAACGCGGTCGCGTAGGTGAAGACCCATCCGCCGAAACTGACCTCCGCGCCGACGTAGAGAAAGAGCAGCAGCGTGAACAGAGCGACCGACAGATAGTTGACCGGTGCAGCCGAGCGTTTCTCGGCAGTCGCGGGGATGGCGGGGCTGGGCACCCGGAGCAGCCAGAACGCGACCGGCAAGGCGGCGATGGCCAGGATCCAGTAGGCCCAATTGATGTCCTGGCTGCGCAGCAGCGCTTGCGCGACGATGATGGGAGACAGAAACGCGCCCACCCCGAAGAACAAGTGGAGCCCGTTCATGAGCGGCCCGACGCGTGCGCCGTAGGTCCAGACCAGCAGGATGTTTCCGCCCAGGTCGATGGTGCTCTCGACGAAACCGAGCACGAATAGCAGGGCTGTCAGGACCCACAGTAGCGAAAGCGTGGGGACGATTGCCAGCGCCAGGCTCGCCACGACCAGCGCGCCCGCGATCACCAGATGGCCCGGCGCGCGATCAAACAGCCTGCCGCTTTGCAGGGAACCGAGCAGGTAGCCCAGCGAGCGGGTGGCGAACAGGAAGCTGATCTCGCCAATCCGTGAGCCTGTGTGTTCCGCAAGCCCTGGCAGGGTGGGACCCATAACCGCGCCCGACAATCCCAGGATCAGAAACGCTGCGTAGTAGGCGAGGGTGGCTGCGTTGGGCCACGTCGCTGACCTCTCCATAGTATCGATCATCTTTCAGATTTTCGCCTTTCGGTTCTTCATCATCCAGGCCCCCGCGTAGTCGATCAGCGGCCGTTGGGGCATCAGCAAAGCCGGCGCGTCCCCGACCAACCTCGACCGGACCAGGCCGGTTTCGCGCGCGAAGTCCGCGCCGATCGCCGCGAAGTCCGCGGCGTTAGAGTCGATGTCGCGAATCTCGACCCATTGCCGGCGGCCATCGACCAGCACCGGCGCGCCGGTCTCGATCACTTGCCGGCCGGGATAGGGCGTGCGCGCTTCGGCCAGGTGCAACGAGGTGTTGTTCTCGTGCATCACGCCCAGCAGCAGGATCCAGCCGTCGAGGTCGTAGACCCTGGCCAGCGGGGAGCGCTCACCCAGGCCGAAGTCCAACCCGTGATCTGCGACGATCTCAGACGCGTGCGCGCCCCAGGCTGCAAACGAGACCTGCGGGTGCCCACTGCGCTGCACCCCGCGTTGGTTGCGGAAGCATTCAGGGATGGCGCCCATGCCGCGTGTCGGCGTCATCTCGGGAGCGTAGGCCGGCATCGTCTGGCGGATCGGCGCCCACCACGTCTCCGGCACGGACGGATGCTCCCATCGGGCCGGGTCGGAGAGGTCGCCCGAGTGGGCCGGCATCACTAGCGTGCCGGTCGGGCCGAGCGCCGTCTCCAGGGCCAGGATCACCGCGACCGGCCCGCCGCACACCCAGCCGAGCTTGCTCAGCGAGGCGTGGACCAGCAGCGTCATGCCGGGCGCGACGCCCAGTGTGGTCAGATCGGCGGCCACCGAGTGGAGGGTGATCGGCCCGTCTAGTGTGTTGCGGACTACGTCAGCTTCAGTCATTTCGACGATGTTCCAGTCGTGTCGTTGAGATCCTACTCGGCCGTCGCGAAGAGGCATTTCAGATATGCGCCTTCGCGGAAGCGGACCGGGTGGTCCAGGGCATGGCCGGTACGCTCGATCTCGCGCAGCGGCCGGCCGGCCGCCGCGGCTGCCCGGTTGATGGCCTGGAAGAACGCGTCCGCGTCCACGCGGCTCGAACAGGAGGCCTGCACCAGCACGCCTCCAGGCCGGAGCACGGCCACCCCGAGCCGCGTCAACCTGACGTAGGCCCCGAGCGCACGCGCGGCCTCGGCCTCTGTCTTGGCGAATGCAGGCGGATCCAGGATCACCATGTCGAAGCGACGGCGCTGCGCGTTCAGCCGGGCCAGCTCATCGAAGGCGTCCCCCACGATTTGCTCGTGCCTGGTAGCTGCCACCGCGGGATGGCCCAGGTTCAGGCCGAAGTTCCGGGCGGTCGCGTCCAACGCCGGCCGGCTGATGTCGAGGCTGGTGACGGACCGGGCGCCACCCCGCGCCGCGTAGAGCGAGAAACCGCCCGTGTACGCGAAAGCGTTCAGGACCGTCCTGCCGCCTGCCAGCTTCTCCACTCGCGCCCGATTCTCCCGCTGATCCAGGAAGAAGCCGGTCTTCTGGCCGTGGAACGGGTCAGCCTCGAAGCGAAGACCGTTCTCCTGGAAGAGGACCGGCCCGTCCAGCGCAGGGCCCCGGAGGATCAGCCCATCGTGCAGGCCGTGCAGTGAATCCTCACGCGCCTGCGCCGCCCGGCTCAGCCGGAGGACCAGGCGCTGCGCGGGCAGGTCGGTCTCCAACGCCGAGACGAGGCTCCGCAGGTGCACGATCCAGGCTGGCGTGTACAGCTTGAGCACCAGTGTGTCGTCGTAGCGGTCGAGCACCAGCCCCGGCAGGCCGTCGTTCTCTCCGTGGATGATCCGGTAGCCGGTTGTGTCGGTCTGGCGCAAGGGAGCGCGCACCGCGTCTGCCGCCTGTATCTGCGCTCGGAACCACGCCGTGTCGATCGTCGCGGGCCGGCCCGCCTGGAGCACGCGTACGCGGATCGGCGAGGCCGGATCGTACAGCCCCACCGCAAGGAACCGGCCCTTGCGGTCGAAGATCACGGCCAGGTCGCCCGGCTGACCCGCATGGCTCTGGGTCTGGATCGCGGCCTCGAACAGCCAGGGATGGCCCGCGCGTAGTGCTCGCTCCGCGGCCGGGGTGACGCGCAGGGCGATCCGCCGCTCGGACGGCGTCGGGAGGCTGTCCAGAGGATTGTCGAGGGATGTCATAGCGCGGCTTTCTGATATCATTCCCACAGTATCCTCTCAGTTTCTCGGGGTATGCTGTGGCCGGTCTGTGACCGAGCCACGGTGGCTCGGCCACAAAGTGCGCTTTTGGGTGTCTGTCATTCCTTCGACGGGCTCAGGACACCGTCTGAGCGGGTTTGCCCCTAACTTCTCGCGACGGCGAGCAACCAGCGAAGCCTGTCCTGAGGCCCCTCCTGAGTTTATCGAAGGGCCGCGTCCTGAGTCTGTCGAAGG
>MNXL01000328.1:0-3817 GCA_001871755.1 Anaerolineae bacterium CG2_30_64_16 | reverse complement strand
AGGGCCGCGTCCTGAGTCTGTCGAAGGGCCGCGTCCTGAGTCTGTCGAAGGGCCGGGTCGAAGGGAATCTCGTTCCGCAGCGAGACCCCTTCGACAGGCTCAGGGCAGGCTCTTCGCTGGATTCTCACCGCAACGCATTTCACGGGACCAACCCGCTCAGAGCTTGCCCTGAGTGCAGCGAAGGGGTGACAAGGCAGCTTCTGCAGTTACTCGAAAAACGCAGTTTATGCCCGTGGGCAGGATAGCTAAAGCCGCACGACTTTGCCGGCCCTCATCAGCGTCTCGGCGATCGTGTACATGTTGGAGATCTCACCGACCGCGACCTTGTCCTTCAGATCGTAGTAGCCCAGGCACGTGCCGCAAGCCAGCAGCTTGACTCCGCGGCCGTACAGCAGGGTGAGATCCTCGATCACTTCCGAGCCTTGGACGACCAGCCTCACGCCACTGTTCAGGAAAATGATCGTTTCGGGGAGCGGCTGGGTTTCGTTTAGCGTGTGGAAGAAAGCCCGGATGAGGATCTGCCCCAGCTCCGGGTCGCCCCGGCCCATCTGATCGTCGGCGATGAGGAGGACCAGCGGCCCGGCAGGCGAACTCGTGGCCTGAGGCGCCGGGGCCGGCTCTGCGGCCAGTTCGGCCTTGACGATTTGCAGGTAGATGCCGTCGGCCTTCTGTTCCGCGTGCACCTGATAGCCCGCCCGCTCCGCCACGTGCGTGACGTTCCGCTGGGCTGTGACGTTGTCCACGATGGTGGTGATCGCGGCGTGCTCTTGGAGGGCGTTGCGGGTCATGATGACCGGTTCGGGGCACGGCAGCCCGCGCGCATCGACAATGAATGCCATTCGAGAGTCTCCTTTTGCTCGGGTGAGGGCGATTTGCCGGCTGACTGTTGGGACATTCACGATTCAAACGATTGTAACCAGGTAGTGACGCGGTGTCAAACAGTGCGCGCTCGCGATTTGACATCGTGGGCCGTTCTGAGTAATATATGAATTGTCGCTCATATATTAACACAGACAGTGCCTAACCCCCGAAATTCTTGTTTTTTGTGCAAGGATTTCGGGAGTGGTGGCTGTCGTCTTTTTGGTTCCGGCTTGTCCGGGTTAGGGTGTCGAAATGAAACAGAGCAGTGGTACAACCGGGCATTGTCCAGATCGTAGGGAGGACGCCGGAGCGGATTCCTTGCTGGCGGTCGAGGGACAATTGGATGTGACGACCGCTGAGCGGTTGGCACGGACATTCGGCGCGTTGAGCGATCCGACCCGAGTGCGCTTGATTGCGGCCCTGGCAGAGCGCGAGCGGTGCGTGCACGATCTGGCCGCCGGCCTGGGGATGTCGCAGTCGGCGATTTCGCATCAACTGCGCAAACTGCGAGACCTGCGCCTGGTGCGTTTCACCAAGGTCGGCCGCCACGTTTACTATAAGCTGGACGACGAACACATCGCGGCCTTGTTTGCTCAGGGCCTGGAACACGTCCGCCACGGCTAGTTGGAGGCATCGCAGATTCATGGAGAAAAAGACCTTCAAGATCGAGGGACTGACCTGCATCGACTGCGCGGGTCGGATCCAGGCTTCGGTAGGGGCTTTGCCCGGCATAGGCGACTGCCGGGTGGATCTGTCCACCGGGAATCTCACGGTCTGGCTGGAAACGCCCGAGTTGGAGGTGCAGCCGATCGCCCGAGTCGTGCAAGATACGGGCCATAAGTTGATCACCGAGCGTCGGCGTGGCCCGCAGGGAAACGGCGCTGCGCGTTTCTTCCGTTTTCTCACCTCGCGGCGGGAGACGGTTATGACCTTGACTGCCGGGCTACTGACGGTGGTGGGAGGGGCCTTGGCCGTCGCTGGCGCGCCGGAGATGGCGTGGGTGACGCTTTTTGCCCTGGCGATCGTGGTAGGTGGGGCGGCCGTGGCGCGCAACGCATACCAGGAGTTGCGCTTTGGCCGCAGTCTGGGCATCAACACGCTGATGGTCGTCGCCGTGACAGGCGCGGTGGTCATCGACCAGTGGGCGGAGGCCGCGATCGTGGTCGTGCTGTTCGCGCTGGGGGAGGCGTTGGAGGGGTACGCGGCCGAACAGGCGCGCGGGGCCCTGGAAAGCCTGTTGGACCTTGTGCCGCCCACTGCGTTACGCCTGAATTCGGACGGCCAGTTCGCTGAGGCGCCGGTGGCGCAGATCGCGGTGGGGGATCGGGTATTGGTGCGGCCTGGTGACCGCATCAGCGTGGACGGCGTGGTTCAGGCCGGGCAGAGCGCGGTGGATCAGGCCGCGATCACGGGCGAGAGCGTGCCCGTGGACAAGGCGCCGGGGGACGAACTGTTTGCCGGCACCGTGAACACCAGCGCCGCGCTGGAAGTGGCGGTGACGCGACTGGCGTCCGACACGACGCTGGCGCGTATGATCACGCTGGTGCAGGAGGCGCAGACGCGCCAGGCGCCGGTCCAGCGTTTCGTCGAGCGGTTCGCCCGGATCTACACCCCCGGCGTGGCGGTCTTCGCGCTGTTGGTGGCCGCGCTGCCGCCGCTTCTGTTCCAGCAGCCTTTCCTGGGCGAGACCGGTTGGCTGCTCCGGGCGTTGGAGTTGCTGGTGATCGCCTGTCCCTGCGCGTTGGTGATCAGCACGCCGGTCAGCGTGGTGAGCGCGCTGACCAACGCGGCTTCGCGCGGGGTGCTCATCAAGGGCGGCCGCTATCTGGAGGCGCTGGGCCAGGTGCGGGTGTTTGCGTTCGACAAGACCGGCACGTTGACCGAGGGCCGGCCTGCGACCACCGACGTGGTGGATGTTTGTGCCAGGCCGGCGCCCGGGCACAACGGGCTGGGCTACGCGGCAGCCGTGGAGGCGCAGTCGTCGCATCCGCTGGCGCGGGCGCTGGTGGCCGAGGCGCAGGCCCAACGGATCGCCATCCGACCCGCGCAGGAGGTCGCCGTGCTCAGCGGCCGGGGCATGACCGGCGTGGTGGACGGCGCCCGGGTCACCGTCGGCAGCCACCCCTACTTCGACGCCACTTTCCCGCATCCGTCGGAGGTTTGCCAGGAGGCATCACGCCTGACCGACGAGGGCAAGACCGTGATGATGGTGGGGCATGATGACCAGGTGTGTTCGGTCGTTGCCGTGGCCGACACGCCGCGCGCTGACAGCCGGACGGCCCTGGCCGAGCTGAAAACGCTGCGGGACGTGCGCACGGTCATGTTGACCGGTGACAGCCTCCCGGTGGCGCAGGCCATCGGCCGGGAGGTGGGCATCGATGATGTGCGGGCCGGGCTGCTGCCCGCGGACAAGGTCGCCGCGGTTGCCGAGCTATCGGCAGGGGGACAGGCAGTGGCAATGGTCGGGGACGGCGTCAACGACGCGCCCGCGCTCGCCCGCGCCACGGTGGGTATCGCGATGGGCGGAGCGAGCTCGGCTCAGGCGATGGAGGCCGCGGACGTGGTCTTGATGGGGGATAGCCTGCGAGAACTGCCGTTCATCGTCCGGCTCAGCCGGCGCACCCGCGCGGTGGTGCGCGCCAACATCGTGCTGGCGCTGGGAGTCAAGGCGATCGTGTTCGGGCTGGCGCTGGCAGGGCTGGCCAGCTTGTGGATGGCGGTCGTGGCCGACGTGGGCGCGTCGATGCTGGTGATCCTCAACGGGATGCGGCTGCGTCACAATGGCCCGTTTGCTCGGGCCGCGGTCGAGTCTGTCACCCTCCCGTGAACCCCAGCCGTATCCTCTCAAAAAGGCGGGGACAAATCTGCTCAAGCCGAGTCCGTGACTCGGCGGGCGAGCGGCGGATCACGGATCCGTCTTGAGCTGCCCCGGACTATTGAGAGGATACCCCCAGCC
>MNXL01000174.1:3849-6439 GCA_001871755.1 Anaerolineae bacterium CG2_30_64_16 | reverse complement strand
GAACCATTTTTCATCGAAATCTGCGACGAATCTCTGTTCTTGAATGCCTATTTCATCATTTTTTAGTCCTGAGATCCAGGGATTCGAGAAAAGAATTCCGTCTTTCGTCCGGCATATGATGGATAAACCGGATAGAAACGCTGGTTGAAACCTGGAAAATGGCCCTAAACTGAGCAGTTCGCCTCCTTCTGGGAACAGGTTCATCAAGGAAAATGAGGGACACTACCCAAATTTTGATCACCTCATCAAGTCAAATGAGGGACAATACCCGATATTATGCCATACAAAAGATAATCATGGCAAATCCTTTTTGAGACATTGTACCACAACCCGCCAATTGTCGGGAGGTACTGTCCGGTGTATAATCGACACCTGTTGAATTGCCCATCTCAAGATACCAAAACGCGCCAAATCTCGGAGGTCCCACCGATGCGCTACTCACTGGGTATGGATGTTGGCTCTGTCAATGCCAAGCTGGTGCTCGTCGACGAAACCGGCGCTATTCTGCACGCGGATACCGAGAAGATCAGTTCTGGCCCGCAGGCCGCGCTCAACGCCGTCATTGCCAGACTGGGCGAACGGTTCGATTTCAACCAGATCCAGGCCGCCGGCGTGTCAGGCTCAGGCAAGGGCGTGATCCCCGAGGCCTTCGACTGGGGAAAGTACAGCAGTTCGCTGGCGATCGCCTCCGGGGTACTTCATCGCCACGGGGATGCCAGGACGATCATCCAGATCGGCGGCCAGAGTTCCCTGGTGATCGAGTTGGAAGACGGGCTGAAGAAGCCGTGGAAGGTCGCGTCCAACCCGCTGTGCGCTGCCGGCACCGGCCGGTTCCTGGAACAACAGGCATACAGGCTGGGCATCAGCATGGCGGACTTCGCCGAGCTGGCGCTTCGCTGCGCCGGCCCGCCGCCCAGGATTGCGGCTCGCTGCAGCGTTTTTGCCAAGTCCGACCTCATCCACCTGCAGCAGAAGGGCGCCTCCGTTGAGGCCATGCTCTACGCGCTCTGTGAGAGCATCGCCCGGATGGTCGCCGCGCTGCAGCGGGGCGCCTTCCAGGAGCCGATCTACTTTATCGGCGGTGTGGCCGCAAACCGGGCGATCGTCAAGGCCCTCAACGAGATCATCTCGGCACGGAACGGGCACGCGGTCGACGTGATCGTCCCAGACGACCCTCTGCACGCCGAGGCGTTGGGCGCGGCCCTGCTGTCCGCCGGCAAACGTTCCCGGGTGGGCTTGCTACCCCACAGGGATGCAGGGTGGCGCTATCTCCAGATGCCCGGGCTCGAGCCGGCGATCAGCAGGAACGGCCGGGATGTGGGGCGGATCGACGCGCCTTGCGTGGGTTTCCTCGGGGTCGATGTCGGCTCGACCAGTACCAAGGCCGTGATCCTCGCCGAGTCCGGCAGTACGGTCCTGGCCAAGAGCTACCTGATGACGGCCGGCAGGCCCATCGACGCCGTCAAGGACGTGTTCCGGTGTTTGCTGCGGGATGGTGTCGAGATGGTCCGGATCGCCGGCGTCGGGGTTACCGGCTCCGGCCGATACCTGGTGGGCAGTTTCATCGGGGCAGACCTGATCAAGAACGAAATCACGGCCCAGGCGCGCGCGGGCGCGGAGATCGATCCCCAGGCGGACATCATCGAGATCGGCGGGCAGGACTCTAAGCTGGTCATCAAGCGTAACGGGGTCGTGATCGACTACCAGATGAACAAGGCGTGCGCCGCGGGCACGGGGAGCTTCATCGACGAACTGGCCGAGATGCTGGATGTGCCGGTGAAAAACGGGGAGTTCGCGGAGCTGGCCTTTGCGGCCCCCCACACCATCGACCTGGGTACCCGTTGCGCGGCGTTCATGGGACAGGCGGTGGCTTCCGCTCAGCAGGAGGGCGTGTCGCTGGATGTGATCACCGCGAGCCTGGCGAATTCCATCGCCAAGAACTACCTCTCCAAGGTCGTCGGTACCCGGAAGTTGGGGTCCAAGATCATCCTCACCGGCGCGGTCTTTTACAACCAGGCCGTTGTTTCAGCCTTCCGGGCGCAACTGCCGGACAAAACCCTGATCGTGCCCGAACACAAAGAGGTCAGCGGCGCCATCGGCGCGGCCCTCCTCGCCAGGGAGGAGATGTCCGGCCGGGCGTCCAGGTTCAAGGGTTTTCAGGCAGTCGTGGAGGAGGCGTGCCAGCTCTCTACCTTCACCTGCAAGGGGTGCGAGAACAACTGCACGATCACCCGCATGCAGGTCGCCGGGGAAAAATCCACGTTTTACGGCAGCCGGTGCGATCGCTACGACAGCATCAGAGGCCAGGGGCGGGTGGAAACCGCGTTCGACGAGCGGGAGCGCCTGCTATTTCGGGAACAGGACGCCGGCGCAGGCCGGGGACCGGCGGTGGCGATCCCCCGGGCGCTGCTGGTATATGACTACGCGCCGCTGCTGATCGGCTTTCTCAACGCGCTCGGGGCGAAGGTCGTGCTCTCCGAGAAGACGACCAAGGAAACGATCGAGAAGGCCATCGAGCTGAGCTACACCGACAGTTGTTTCCCCCTCAAACTCTTGCACGGCCATGCTGCCACCATACATGCCGCCGGCA
>MNXL01000174.1:0-3797 GCA_001871755.1 Anaerolineae bacterium CG2_30_64_16 | reverse complement strand
CGTCGGCATACATGTCGCTGAGTACATCCTCTACCCCAGCGCCATCCGGATGGGCGAGAAGGACGGGGATGAGAACCAGAAATACACCTGCCCCCTGATCCAGGCCTCCCCGTACATCATCCGCCAGGCGCTGGATCTCGGGGACAAGCTCTTGATCCCGACCCTCGACTTCAGCCACGGGCCCGGCGACACGATCCGCAGCCTGGCGGAGGTCGCCACGCGGATGGGGTTCAGCCGCCGCGCGGGGCAGCGGGCCGCGCGGGCGGGTCTGGCCAGCCAGGAACGCTTCGAGGCCGACCGGGCGGTGCAGGGCGAAAAGCTGCTGAAACAGCTCCACGCCGGGAATGGGCTGGGTGTGGTCCTGCTGGCCAGGGCCTACATGGCGCAAGATGCCGGCGCCAACCTGGGCATCGCCGAGAAGCTGGCTCAGCTCGGCGTGGCGCCGGTGCCCCTCGACTACCTGCCCCTGGATTCGGTGGCGGCCAAGGACTACTCCGACCGCCCGTACTGGCTGTACGAGAGTAAACTGATCGCGGCGGCCGACATCATCGCGCGCGATCCGCAGCTCTACGGGCTGGTTCTGACGAACTTCGGCTGTGGCCCCAATTCCTTTATCGTGCGGATCATCGAGGACATCATGGCGGACAAGCCGCTGGGGCAACTCGAGATCGACGAGCACGCGGCCGAGGCTGGCATCGTGACCCGCCTGGAGGCGTTCGTCGACACGATCAAGGGGTTCGCCAGCCCCGCCGCGGGGCAGGCCGCGCCGCGGGAGCAGGTCTACCGCGGCGCCTCGGCTGTGATCAACGCGCAGAAGACGCTGCTGCTTCCCAGGATGGCGCCGCACGTCTGGGCTGTCGCCGCGGCCATGGAGGCCAGTGGCGCCCGGGCGGTGGTGCTGCCCGAGCCGGACGAGCGCAACCTGATCTACAGCAACCAGGTCACGTCGGGTGTCGAGTGCCTGCCCTTCCGCGTCAGCCTGGGCGATTTCATCCGGGCCGCCCGGGAGAACGGCGCCGATCTGACGAACGCGGAGGCATTCATGGCCGGATCGTACGGCCCGTGCCGGCTCGGCAAGTATGCCGTCGAGCAAATGCACATCTTGCGGAAGCTGGGCATCGACCTGCCGATCCGCTCCAGCGTGTCCAACACCGCCTATCGAGATCTGAACCTCGGCCCTGGCTTCGAGCGGCTCGCCTGGCAGGGCATCGTGGCCATCGATGTCCTGCAGAAGCTGCTCTGGCGCACCCGCCCCTACGAGAAGACGCCCGGCGCCGCGGATGTGCTGTTCGAGACGTACACGGCCCGGATCGCGGCGCAGATTCGGGAAAACGGCTCCTGCGCCGGGCTCCTGCGCCAGGCCACTGCCGAGTTCAAGTCGTTGATCGATCCCCGGCAACCGCGCAGGCCGCTGGTCGGCATCAACGGGGAGATCTACCTGCGCGCCAACCGGTTCAGCAACAACAACCTGGTCAAGGCGTGCGAGGACGCCGGGTTGGAAGTCGTCGTCGCGGCCTTGGGCGAGTGGTTCAAGTACACAGCGTACCGGAACGTGGAGGACGCCATCAGGGATCGGCGCCTGAAGAAGATGGTGGTCGGCTACATCAAGCAGCGGGTCCAGGAGCACGATGCGCGCGCGATCGCGCAGCAGTGTACGGGCTTACTCGAGGGGGAAGAGCCCTCGACGGCCGAGATCCTCTCCCTCTCCGGCCAGTGGCTTTCCTCCAGGTGCGGCAGTGAGGCGGTGCTCAGCATCGGCAGCGGTATCGAATGGCTGAAAGATCCCCAGATCGCGGGCGTGATCTCGGTCATGCCCCACGGCTGCATGCCCGGCGGCATCGTCGCGGCCATGTCGGAGAAGTTCAGCAAGACGTACCAGAAGCCCTGGATCAACCTGACCTACGACGGTTTTCCGGAAAGCAACAACCTGGCGCGAATCAACGACTTTGCCGAACTGGTCAGGTTCTGCAGCGCATCCGCGCCTGCGACAGAGTGACCGACAATCTTCAGGTGGAACCTGCCAGGCCAGGCAACGCGACGTAGAACGTGCTGCCTTGCCCCTCTCCGGCGCTGTCGGCCCAGATGCGGCCGCCGTGCGCTTCCACGATGGCCTTGCACAGCGCCAGGCCGATCCCTACCCCGCCATATTGGCGGGAGGAACCGCTGTCCACCTGGTAGAAGCGCCCGAAGATCGAGCTGAGTTTGTCCCGCGGAATACCGATCCCTTGATCCGCGACCGTGATGATTACAGAAGCGGGAGGAGCGGCCGCAGATTGGCCTTGCCGATCGTCTGTTTGGAGGAACGCGCGCACCGTCACCGCGCCCCCCTGTGGGCTAAACTTCAACGCGTTGTCCAGCAGGTTTTCGATCACCTGCCCCAAAAAATCCGCATCCACTCTGATAGGGGGCAAGGGTGAAGTCACCTCGACATCGAGCCGGATAGCTGCCCCCGCCGCGCGCAGTTCCCAACCCTCTGCCGCGCACGCCAACCACGACTCCAGGTCGAGCTCCATCGGCTGCAACTTGTCGGCGCTGAAGCTCTGCAACGTCAATAGCCGGTTCACCATGAAGAGCAACCGCTTCGACTGTGCCCGCATCACCGAGAGCGCCTGGGTCTGCTCCGCGGTCAGCGCGCCCAGGCCGGCCTCGGCAAACAACTCGACGTACCCCGAGATCACGGTCAGTGGCGAACGGAGCTCGTGCGAGACGTTCTGGATCATCTCGTCCTTGGCCCGCACCGCCGCCTGCAACTCGACGTTGGTCTCCTGGAGGGATGCGTAAAGCCGGGCGTTCTCGATGGCCACGCCGGCCTGATCCGCGAACGTCTTCAATCGTTCGGCGTGGAGCGGCCTGAAGAAGCCGGGCGTGGCGCTATCCAGATTGAGCAGGCCCACCACCGTGCCCCTGACGCGGATCGGCGCGCCGACGTACGAGCGAATCCAACTGGTCTCGGGCAATCTCACCCAACTGGAGTACTGCTGCGTATCTGCGATGATCACGGGACCTCCCGTTTCGATCATCTGACGCAGGTTGGGCAGCTCCCCGATGGGTAATCGCACCGCCAGCACCGAGTCCAGGCCACGCGCAGCGTACCCCCGGCTGCGCACCACGCGTGCGTATCCGTCTTCGATGAACATGATGGTGCTGGCATCATGTGGAACGACCCGCTCGACGTTGACCAGGATGCGCGCCAGGACTTCGTCCAAATCGAGCGTGCCGGCCAGGGATTCGGCCGTGTCGCGTAACGCCTCGGCGAGCGTGCGCTGCTCGCGTTCGGCCTGTTCGACGCGTTTCCGGCTCAACGCTTCTACAAATGCCACCGAAAGCGCCTCGATCGCTGCCTGGTCGACCGCATTGTAGCCTCCGGTCTTGTTGGCCAGCGCGATCATCCCGACTGTGGCGCCAGCTCGCTTTAGCGGCACGCCCAGCAGGGCGGTCAACTCTGGGTGTCCCACGGGCGTCCCCACCCGATCGGGATGGGACGCCGGTTCGTTGAAGATCAGCGATGCCCCTTTTCGGATGACCTGGCCCCAGAGACCGCGGATCGGCATGTCGGTCAAGGCCGCAATGGCATCCTGTTCTGGCATCCGGCACGATGCCCACCCCGGATCGCTCAGCGCGATCGTGTCGAACCGGCCAGCTTGATTGATCTCACCGACGAAACCGAACGCGCTGCCGGTCAGTCCTTCGGCCACGGCCAGACAGGTACGCGCGACCTCTTGCTGCGTCTCGCACGTCAGCGCTTCGTGGAACACCCGGTTGACAGCCTCCCTGACGGCGCTTTCTCTGCGGAGTTG
>MNXL01000185.1 GCA_001871755.1 Anaerolineae bacterium CG2_30_64_16 | reverse complement strand
GTTACTCGCTATGAATTGTGGCCCCTGTCAGCGGAGGTATCTTCTCAATTTTTTGGGGCCAACGTGCCAGGCACTTCGCAAGTGCCTGGCACGTGACGACGGCCTCCCCCAATTATTGAGAGGATACCAGCGGAGCATCCTGAGTAGGCCGGCACGTATTTGGCAGGCCATATCGAAGGGTGCGGAGCGGTCTTTTGAGTTGGGCGCGCCAGGCAGCACACTGCCACCAACTGAGTTTGAACACACCCCTATCTTTTGGTGATGCGCAACAGGAAAGGCGCACCGCCTGGGAGGCAACCATGAGACGAAGAAGTTACCAGAGCATTGCTATCATCGGGTTGGCGCTGCTCGGGTTGCTGCTTGCGGCGATGGCGTGTAGTCTGCCTGGCCTGATCACCGCGCCTACGCAGGCGCCAGTCCCGACCGCCACCCCCCAGGTGATCGTCCTGGTGGCGACGCCGACGCCCGGACCGCTGCCTGAAAGCGCGGATGCGGTCGAAGCGCGGCGGACCGCCATTTACCAGCGTGTGGCGCCGGCGGTCGTCAACATCACAACCCAGGTGCTGCGGTCGAGCTTCTTCTGGGGCCCGGTGCCGGAGGAAGGCAGCGGCTCAGGCTTCCTGTGGGACGCCGAGGGCCACATCGTCACCAACTTTCACGTCGTGCAGGACGCCCAAAAGATCGAGGTGAGCTTCGGCGGGGACACGGCGTTGCCTGCGACTGTCGTCGGCACCGACCCCATCAACGATCTGGCCGTGCTCAAGGTCGATTCGGTGCCCGCCGGGGCGCAGCCGCTGGAAACGACCACCTCGACCGGGTTGCAGGTCGGCCAGACCGCGATCGCCATCGGGAATCCGTTTGGCCAGTTCGAGCGTACCTTGACCGTTGGGGTGATCAGCGCGCTGAATCGCACCATCGAGACCGACAGCACGGTGCTGCGCGGTGTGATCCAGACCGACGCGGCGATCAATCGCGGCAATTCGGGCGGCCCGCTGCTCGATTCCAGTGGCCGGCTGATCGGCGTCAACAGCGCTATCTACTCGCCGACCGGTACCTCGGCCGGCGTCGGCCTGGCCATTCCCGTGGACAAAGTGCGCCGCGTGGTCCCCGCGCTCATCCAGGATGGGCGCTATCCGCATCCCTGGCTGGGCGTAGAGGAACTCGGCTACGAGTTGACGCCGGCATTGGCTCAGGCCCTGAATCTGCCCGTGGATCACGGCCTGCTGGTGGCCAGAATGTATCAGGGCAGCCCGGCCGACCGGGCCAACCTCCGCACCGCGCAGCGCGAGGTGATCGTCGGGAATCGGCGCTACCTGGTCGGCGGCGACATCATCACCGCGGTGGACGGCCGGCCCATCACAAAATGGGAGAACCTGAACGCCTATCTGGATGAGGAGACGCAGGTCGGCCAGACAATCACGCTGACCGTGGTGCGGGATGGCAAAGAGCTGACCCTGCAAGCGACGCTGCAGGACACACCGGACTCGCTGCAAGGACAATGATGAGCATGTCTGCTTTGGCGCGCCTGGCGCCTTCTATTGTATAATCCCTCGCATGGATCCAGACGCTTTTGAAGACTTGGTCGCCGAGGCAATCCAGACGCTGCCGGAGCAGTTCCAGGAAATGCTCGACAACGTCGCAGTGGTGGTCGAGGATTGGCCCGACCGCGAGACGTTGCGCGTGGCGCGGGTGCGTTCGCCCTACCAGCTCCTCGGCTTCTACCACGGCATCCCACAGACTGCCCGTACCACCTACTACAGCCTCGTCCCGCCGGACCGGATCAGCATCTACCGCCGGCCCATCGAGGCGCAATGCCGCACGCCGGCCGAGGTGCGCGAGCTGGTCGGCCGGGTCGTCCGCCACGAGATCGCCCACCACTTCGGGATCAGCGACGACCGGTTGCACGAAATCGGCGCGTATTGAACCCAGGGAAGACCACCATGACAGACGATCGACCCACGCCCTCAGCCATCGCCGAACAGGCCTACCAGCCCGTGACCCCGGCCATCGCGGCCGAACTGCGCGCCATCGTCGGCGACAACTACGTGATCTACGGCGAACCGGAGCGCATGTTGGACTACGCGCACGACGAGGTGGCTGGTGAGGAATACGCCCACATGCCCGAGGTCGTGGTCAAGCCCGGCGACGCGGCCCAGATCGCGGCCATCATGCGGCTGGCCAACCGCGCCCGCATCCCGGTCACCCCGCGCGGGGCCGGCTCCGGTCTATCTGGCGGCGCGGTGCCCGTTTTGGGCGGCATCCTGCTCTCGGTGGAGCGCATGAACCGCATCCTGGAGATCGACCGGGCGAACATGATGGCCGTGGTCGAGCCGGGTGTGGTCACCAACGACATCAACGAGGCGTGCAAGCCGCACGGCCTGTTTTACGCGGGCTACCCGATGAGCGTGGAAAGCTGTTTCATCGGCGGCAACGTGGCCGAAAACGCCGGCGGCGGCCGGGCGATCAAGTACGGCGTGACCGAGCGGTATGTGCTGGGGCTCGAAGTGGTGTTGCCCACGGGAGAGATCATCGAGTTGGGGGGCAAGCGGGTCAAAGACGTGACCGGCTACAACCTGCTGCATCTGATGGTCGGCTCCGAAGGGACCCTCGGCATCTTCACCCGCATCATCTTGCGCCTGCTGCCGCTGCCCACCGTGCGGATGACGATGCTCGTGCCGTTCGCCGACGTGGCCAGTGCGATCGCCGCGGTGCCGCGCGTGATGACACAGGGTGGGATCGTGCCCGCGGCCGTGGAATTCATGGACCGCCTCTCGATGGAGACCGGCTACGCGCACGTGGGCGAGCGGCTGCCCAACCCGAAGGCCGGCGCCCTGCTGCTGATCGAGGTCGATGGCTCCAGCGCCGCGCCGGTCGAGGCCGACCTGAACACGCTGGTCGACCTGTGCCTGGAGGAAGGCGCGCTGGACGCCTACGTCGCTAACACGCCGACCCAGATCACCAGGATGTGGCATCCCCGGCAAGTGATCGCCGAGGCTTTGAAGGTCACGTATGTCGAACAAAGCGCCGAAGACCTGGTGATGCCGATGGCGCAAATTCCCCACCTGATTCCAGAGCTAGACCGGCTGGCCGCGCGCTACCCGGTGCTGTTGCCCGCGTTCGGTCACGCGGGGGATGGCAACATTCACGTGCACATCGTCAAACGGCCCGAGGCGCCCGTGGCCGAGTACCGGGCGACCCTGCCCACGCTCCTGGAGGAGCTGTACACCGCCGTGGCCCGGCTCGGCGGCACCATCAGCGGGGAGCACGGCATCGGCTCGAAACGCTCGCGCTATCTGCCGCTGGTCCAGGACCCGACCACCATCGCGCTCCAGCGGCGGATCAAGGCGGCGTTCGACCCATTGAATATCTTGAATCCAGGGAAGATATTCCCGGCCGCCTGATCTAACATCATATCCACCAAACGCGTCAGGAGTTCCGTTTGGCCATCTCTCGACACACTCGCCCCCGTGCGTTATGACTTCCCCCCATCCTCTGCTATAATGCCCCCCGAACCAACATCCGCGCCGCCGGCTACGGGCGGCGTCGATCAACCTGGAGGCAAGGTCTTGGACCACCACGAACCAAAGCTGCGCTGCAGCGTGGGCGTCACGGCCTACAACGAAGAGGCCAACATCGGCCCACTGCTGGCAGCCTTGCTCAAACAGTACCTGCGCGATGTGGAGATCAGCGAGATCATCGTCGTCGCCAGCGGCTGCACCGATCACACCGTGCCGATCGTGGAATCATACGCGGCGCAGCATCCACTGATCAAGCTGCTCATCCAGCCCCGCCGCGAGGGCAAGACCGCGGCCATCAACGTCTTCCTGGCCCACGCCCAGGAGGAGATCTGCGTGCTGGAGAGCGGCGACACACTGCCCGATGAGTTGGCGGTGGAAAACCTGGTGCGCATGTTCGAGGACCCCACCGTGGGCATGACCGGCGCGCACAAGATCCCGGTCAACACGCCCGATCACCTGGTGGGATTCTTTACCCACCTGCGGCTGCGCCTGGAGCACCAACTGTGCCTGGACATCCCGCGGCTGGGCGAGATGATCGCGTTCCGCAAGGTGTTCGACCGCATCCCACCGGACGTCGCGATGGACGAGGCGTTCGTCGAGGCGCTGGTCGTCCAGCGCGGCATGAGCGTCCGCTATGCGCCGGACGCCATCGTCTACAACACGGGGCCCGACACGGTCCGCGACTTCGTGCGGCAGCGGCGGCGCAACCACGCCGGCCACCTCTATCTGAAGTCCAAGTACGGTTACGCCGTTTCCAGCATCCAAAACACGCGCGTGGCCAAGGTCGCGCTCAAAGAGGTGTGGGGTGCGATCCAGTTGGTCTGGACGCTGTTCCTGCTGGGCGTGCTGGAGATGTGGGCGCGGCTGCTGGGCTGGTATGATTTCGCGATCAAGGGGGACCGCCACGTCGTCTGGGACATGGCCTGGTCGCAGAAGGCGGACGTGGGCACCGAGCGCAAGCAGACCGCGGCAAAGGACGACTTGCGACCGACCGCGATGGTGAGGAAGACGTGAAGCGTAGAGCGTGAAGCGTGGAGCGGAAAACGTGAAACGAGAAGGGTGTAATCGCTCTCATCTATTCGGTAGCGATTTCGCCACGAATTGCACGAATTGGCACGAAAATAGGCGCAGAATTGGTGAAAATTCATGCAATTTGTGGCTGAAAAATGGGCGATACGCTGGTGCAAGATAAGCGTAACTGCACCCAAACGAGAAACGCAACACGCAATACGAAATACGAAATACGCTTTACTCGTTACGCTTCACGCTCCACGCTCCACGCTTCACGGTTTTCATCTCTACCCCGGGAGCATCTCTGTGCGCGACAAACTCATCAACATCCTGAAGATCGTCATCAGCGTCGGGCTGATCGCGTGGGTCTTCAGCCGGGTGAATCTGGCCGAGGTGAGCAGGCAGCTTGCCTCAGCGAATTTGTGGCTATTCGGCGCCGCGCTGGCGCTCTATCTGATCGCGATCACGGTCAACGGGGTCAAGTGGCAACTGTTGCTGCGCGCCCAGGGGGTCCACGTGCCGTTCCGCGCGCTGCTGGAATTCCTGTTCATCGGCTTTTTCTTCAACAACTTTCTGCCGGCCAACGTGGGCGGGGACGTGATGCGCGGCTATGGCCTGGCCCGCTACACCGACCGCACCGCGGACGCGGCGGTCTCGGTGATCGTGGACCGCATCATCGGGTTGATCGCCTATATGAGCACCGCCGCGGTGGCCGCCATCGTCGCGGTCAACGTGACCGGCCGGGCCGATCTGCAACAGGTGGAGTGGGTGGCGGTCGTCGCGTTGATCGTGGTGGGGCTGGGTTTTGCGGTGCTGCTGAGCCGCCGGTTGCGCGGTCTGATCGCACGGCTTTTCGCCTGGCGCTGGCTCGCGCCGTTGGCGCCGTTGTGGGGGAAGATCTCGGACGCGTTCAATGCCTACCGGTTCCGCTACGCCGCGCTCGCCCTGGCGTTCGGCGTCGCGCTGGTCGGCATCGTCTGCACCACCTTCACTAACTGGTTCCTGTCGCAGGCGATGGGCGGGCTGATGCCCTTGACCGCCATCTTCATGTTCAACCCGCTGATCGCCCTGGTGCTGACGATCCCGATTTCCATCGGCGGGCTCGGTCTGAGCCAAAACGCGTACCCGTTCTTCTTCAGCCTGGTCGGCGTACCCCAGGATCACGCCCTGGCCGTGTCGCTGTTGATGCAGGTGGTGCAATATCTGGGTAGCCTGCCGGGTGGCTTCTTCTGGCTGCGGGGGCGCAGAAATACGGGGGAACGAGAGAGGTAGGGAACTGAAGGAACTGAGGGAACTCAGGGAACTCAAGGCAAGCGCCTGATCTCACTGACAGGCGCATCTCATGCCAGCGAGCGGAGTCAAGACTTCAGTGGCATTCGCGGAGTATCAGCGACAGAGGTATAATCTGGCTACGGACGAATTGATCGAAGAGGAGGTTACCCGATGTCTTCAGTGATTTCCATCGAGATACCGCGTGAGGTCATTCATACCACCCGGATGACGCCGCTGGAGTTGAGGCGGGAATTGGCCATCTCGCTGTTTCAGCAGGGCAAACTGTCCTTCGGCAAAACTCGTGAGATGGCCGAAATGACCGTGTGGGCCTTCCAGCAGCTTCTGGGGAGCAGAGAGATCCCTGTCCACTACGATATCACGGAGTACGAAGAAGACCTGGCGGTGCTGAAGGAGCTTGGCCGGCTGTGAGCATCATCAGCAATGCCTCCGCGCTCATCAATCTCGCCCGTATAGGGAAACTGGACCTGCTTCGCCAGCTCTACGCCGAAGTGACCATCCCCGAGGCAGTATGGGACGAAGTTGTCGTCCAGGGAGCCGGGCAGCCAGGCGCAGATGAAGTCCGGACCGCCCCCTGGATCAAAACGCGAACAGTTACAAACCGGCCACTCGTACGCGCCTTGCGGCAAGAACTGGACGCAGGGGAAGCAGAGTCCATCGTCCTGACTTTGGAGGTGGATGCCGAATTGCTTCTGATGGACGAGCGCCTCGGCCGCGAGAATGCCCGTCATCTGGAATTACGCTACACAGGTCTGATTGGTGTCCTCGTTGAAGCCAAACATAAAGGACTTATCAGCGCAATCAAGCCCTACCTGGACGAATTGCGCGAGGTCGCTGGTTTTCGCGTGAGCGCTGCGCTTTGCAGGCGGGTGTTGCGAGACGAAGGGGAGATAGGCTAGCCGCACTTCGATGACCAACACAGCGATGACCGTCTCATTTGCCCGTGCCCTCTACGAACGGGCCGGCGGCGACCGCGGCGGCGGGCATGACTTCGACCACGTGCTGCGCGTGCTGAAGCTCGCCGAGCGGATCGCGGAGGCCGAGGGCGCGGACCTGGCCGTGGTGCGCACGGCCGCGTTGTTGCATGACGTCGGCGAAGGCGAGGGGCGTCACGATCACCATCTGCGCGGCGCGGCGATCGCTCACGAGATCCTGGCTGACCAACCGCCGGCGTTTGTGGAGGCTGTCGTTCATGCCATCGAGGCGCACCGCTTTCGCGCCGAACCGGAGCCGCGTACGCTGGAGGCGCAGACCCTCTCCGACGCGGACAAACTGGACGCCATTGGCGCCATCGGGATCGCGCGCGTCTTCGCCTACGCCGGTGCACGAGGTACGCCGCTCTGGCGGGTCCCCTGGCGCGAGATCGCTACGGAACGCGGCGATGCCAACGATACGCCCAAACGTCTTGGCAACGACTATACCCCGGTGCACGAGTTCGTCTACAAGCTCGACCGCATCCCCGAGCGGCTCTACACCGCGACCGCCCGCGCCATCACCGCGGAACGCCAGACATTCATGCGCGCGTTCTTCGAGCGGCTCGATAAGGAGATGCCGGGCCAGTGAGCCGGGCCAAGGCGCAGGGTGTGTTGTGTCAAGGCCCGTTACCGCCTCTTCCACCACAGATATCCGCCCAGCCCGGCCAGCCCCCCGGTCAGCAGCAGCCACGTCGCCGCCTCGGGGATCTCCGGCACGGGCGGCGGTTCGGGCGTGGGCGTGACCGGCGCCACATCATCCTCCAGGCAGTGCCAGGTCTGGCCGCCGTCGAACGACTTGTAGACGTAGTCCCCCTTATCATCCCAGAAGTAGCCGAAAAGCTCCACACCGCAACTGCCCCCCGGCAGGCAATACTCACCCGCGGCAATTGGGTTGACCGGGTAGGGCAGCCGGCGCCAGGTAGCGCCACCATCGGTGGAGATCCCCCGGCCTTCGTGAACCCCCCACAGCCAAAGTGTTTGATCCACCGCGTACCGCGGTGAAACCACGAACTGCCAGACCGAACCGAAAGTTGGCGGGTTGGGATAGTCAACCAGTTCCTTCGCCAGGCGCACCCAGTGCGCGCCGCCGTCGGTGGACCTGTACAACGTATCCCAACTCAGACAGAACAGCGTCTGGTTTTCGGCATAGCCCGGCGCAAAGGTGATATCAAAGGTTGCCCCGTCGGAGCCCCATTCCAGACCCTCGCGGCTGGGCTGCCAGGTGTGGCCGCCGTCGGTGGACTTGAGGATGCCGCCGTTCCAGTGGTAGCCGCCGATGCCGATCAGCAGCGTGTGATCCACGGCGAACTGCGGCGAAAGAACCACGTCGGTCACCCCGCCGGTGTACAGCCGCGCCCAGATGCCCCCGCCATCAGCAGTGTAGAACAACCCCTGCTCCGGGTACAGGTAGGGCGGCCCGCCACCCACGCCCAGGAAAACGGTTTTCGCATCTACCACGGCCAGCGACGGGGCACCTCTGGCCTCCGGGGAGAGAACACTGGCCCAACTTTGCCCACCATCTGTCGAGCGCGCCAGGCTGAGATCAACAAACCCCAGGTAAATCGCGCGATCGCCAACATAGTTCAGCGAGAAAGTGACGTCAGCCACAGCTTCATTGCATAGTAAGGACCTGCTCCAGGAAAGGCCGCCGTCTGTGCTTTTGGCGAGGAATACCTCATCGAGATCATAGTCATACCCCTCATAAAACATGGTCCTGTCTTGGGCAAAAGCCGGGGAAACAAAAAGATCAGGAGCCACACTCCAGGACTGGCATTGAGGCAAGCCATTATCTCCCGCATAGGATACCGCGGGGACCAGTCTCCAGGTTCTCAGAATAACCAGCAGCAGAGCAGTGAGTGCGGCAACAACCAGGACATGGAAACGTCTGCGGATCACCACGATGTTCTCCTCATGGGCAATCCGGTCCCGGACATGCGCAATCAGGGCAAGTCCGATCCCGCCAGGCCTGCCCCACCGCGGTAAGCTGCTTCAGCTCAGGCTGCAAGTGGTTCAGCAGGTTGCTGGCCGTGAAGTCCTCTGTCGCCGTCTTGTAATGGGTGGAGAACCAACTGACCGCGTTGACGTACTGGCGATCCTGACCCGGCCTGATGTGTTGGCTGAACCACGACAGCATGGGGTTCTCGAACCCATCGCGCGTAGTGGTCCAGGGCTGTTGATCCACGCTCGTCAGGCTGCCGATCTCCGTGATCCAGATCGTTTTAGCAGCGGTGCCCGACTGGGTCTGGAAGAAACCGTGGGCATCGCCCAACGCTCTCTGGACACACCCGTAATCCAGGTAGCCAGCCGGTCCGGTCAAACAGTTCTGATGAAAACTGCTTCCACTGTTCGGATATGCGTGGATGGCGATGCCGTCCAGGGTATGACCTTGATCGGCCAACTCAGTGACAAACGCGTTCCACACCGGGACACCGTCTCTCCACCAGGGATTAGACAGCGTCGGCATGGGCAGCGCGAGCAGCCCCACGGCAAACAGCCGGGAATAGGGATCTGCGGCCTTGATGGCGTCGTAGTAGAGAATATACTGCTGAGCCAGGTATTCTCCCAAACCTTCCCAGTTTGAGTACTGGAAGAAAGGATGATACCTTGGATCCTGATTGATCCAGTAGCCACATTGATAGGCCGTATTGTCGGGTTCATTGAACATCAGCCAGACGCGACCGGGGTAACGCCGCGCCAGGTTGGCCGCCTCTTCCGGCGTAGGTTGATCAGATTTCACGTCGTGCGGGCACCAGATCATCGGCGCGTACCGCGGGTCCTGCAGCCCAGCTTCAAGGTCGGCCAGGGTCTCGGCCATGGTGCGACTACCGCTCTTAGCCGTGTACGACCCCTCACCGCCCCAGTTGTACCACCAGTCCGGATAGATGCCCCAGAAACCATCACTGGGATGCGCGTCCAACTGGCCAGGATCACCAACCCCTTTCCAGCCATAGGCAAGCTGCCAGGGATACTGCTTCAACATCAGCGGCAGGCGGATCGTGTGGGTAGTCAGCGTGGTCTTCGGCGGTGCGGCCGCTGGCGGTGTGGCCGGCGGGCGGGTGGCGAGAGCAGGCGTAGCCGTGGGGTTTGCCGTGGCCGGCGGCGGCGTGGGCGCCAGGTAGGAGTCGAAGAGCCGGCCGGCGGGAGTGTTGGCGCTACCCTCCAAGACATAGATGCCGAGAAAAGCGGTCAGGCCAACGGCCAGGGCCAGCACAAGCCACAGACGGGGGGGGGACAGGGAGAATAGACGCTTCATCTTGGGCCTCCTTATTGGGATGTGTTTACTGGACAGAGGATCGGGTGGGGAGTACCCGCCCTGCGCAGGGCGCAATGACAACTTACTTATACCACACTTCCTGCTGTATGTCAACGCTCTGCTTGTGTACAATTAGTGTTTCCCGGACGATCATCAGCGCCGCCCGTGAAGGGCTGCGTCGGTCTCTCGGCCGCCACGACACCCCCGGGCACGAGTTCGTCTACAAGCTCGACCGCATCCCCGAGCGGCTCTACACCGCGACCGCCCGCGCCAATCCCTAATCCCCAATCCCCAATCCCCAATACCCAATCCCTAATCCCCAACACCCACTTCTACCGTCCGTTCCACCACTTCCCCCGTCCGCACCACCAACCCCGTCACCGTGTATGTCTTGGCGAAATCCGCGTACGCGATCTCCACGTCGTAGGCGCCGGCGCGCAGGCGGATGGTCGCCGGGTTGTCGGAGCGCCAATCGACCCAGTTCTGGCGGTCGCCGGCCGGGTAGGTGACGATGTCCACCGGGATCGTCGCGCCGTTCAGGGTGACCGACAGGTTCAGCGTGCCGAAGTCGAAGACGACCTCCCGGCTGACGGCCCCGCCGTCGTTCACCTTGACGTCCCGCAGCCATTCCTGCGCATAGTCCATTTGCACCAGCACGTCGTAGCTGCCGGGCGGCAGCTTGAATTTCGCCTCGGACTCGCTGCGCCAGTCCACCGGTTGCCGCGCCTCGCCGGCCGGGTAGACGGTCACGGCCAGGTTGTCGGCCGGGATGCCTGGGGACGAGAAGACGCGGACGATCAGGTTGTTGCCTTCGCCGGGAGTCTGCGGGGGCCGCGCGGTGGGGAGCGGCTGGCCCGTCGTGGCTGGGCCCGGGGCGTCGCGGAAATCGGCCGGCGGGGCGATCGCGATGCGCGGGTCGTCGTAGGCCCAGAACCGCCAGACCACTTCGAGCCACGCCGCGGGCTGGCCTGATTCGTCGTTTGCCAGCAGCGTGGCAGCCGCCCGATAGATCCGGCCATCCTCGCCCACCCAGTAGGTGATCGTCTGCTGGAGGGCCAGGGGCGCCACCTGCGCCTCCAACGCGGCCCGGCTCTCCGCGTCCGGGACCAGCTCCGCGACGCCGGCCATCAGCAGGCCCCAGACACCTGCCGCCGAGACCACGGTCTGGATGCGGAAGGTGGCTTCCGGCGCGCCCGGCGCCGGCTCCAGCACGCGGGCGGTCCGCTGCTCGGCCAACGGATAGAGGCGCAGGACGGTAAACGGCGAGGTCAACCCATACGCGGCATCGAACCCGACGCGCGGCCAGCGGGTCCAGGTGGCATCTCCGGCGGGCCGGGTGTAGCTCGCGCCGGCCACGATAATCGACTCTTCCGCCAACGTGTCACCGGGTTTGGCCGCGCCATCGATTCCCACGCGGGCCGCCTGTGACCAGGCGCCAGCGCGGTATTGCCCGGTGATCACGGTGATGGAGGCGTCGGACGCGCCGACTGGCCGCAACTTCACTTCATAGTGGACAGCCGCGGGTAAAGCCAGCGAAATCTCAGGCGTTGGGGCCTGGGCGGTGGATGCCGACACGTCCCTGGTCGGTTCGGCCTCGATCGTGGCCTTCGGTGCGGCGCCGGCGATCGCCGTCGACTCAGCCGCCAGGGAAGGAAACGCTGTCGCGGTAGGAGCTGGCGTCGGTGTCGGCGTGGGCGTCGGCTTTGCCGCGCAGCCGGCCACCTGCCAGACCAGCAAGAACAGCAACCCGCCGATCAGTACCCGGTGACGATGAACGCGTAAACGGTGGCGCATATGGGTCTCCTGTAGCGCGATGAGCCCTGGTGGATCTGCAACAGCCTAAGAAACTCGGTCGATTATACCCTACTGGGCGTTCAAACCGAAATATGCAGAGAACCCACCGTGCCGTTCCGCGATCAATTTGACACGAAAACCACAATGCGTTACACTGGCCTCGGTTGGGGAGTAGCCTATCCCGTAGGGAACGAGCAGTCGTCAAGACGGAATTCAATTCCCGGCTGCTCAATAGCACGAAACAACGCTATTGGCGAGACCACCACGATTCGGGGTGACGTGGGGGCTTGCCTTTTTTATTGTTCCTGACCAATCCTGTCCAAAGGAGCGCCTCATGATGGCAGGTTCATCCTGTCTGTGGGTTCGTCGAATCTGTGGCATACCAACTACACCTGGGCCGAGCATGGTTTCATTTGAGCGAATGCCTGGCAGGTCGGAAACCGGTTCCTGAGCGGGGCCTCAGAGGAAGGATGTCATGTCTTCACAGGATTTACAAACACTGCGGACGGCGCTCGCCGATCCCACCTGGCACGGTCTTTCCAGCGCGGACACCATTGAGAAGCTGCAGTCCCACTACGAGAAAGGGTTGAGCAAAGAGGATGCCCAGGCAAGGCTTGCCGCCTTCGGGCCAAACGAGCTTCAGGAAGCTCCCCACCCGGGTTTCTTGAAGCGGCTGCTGGATCAATTCAGGAACTTCCTGGTGATGATCCTGATCGTGGCCAGCGTGATCTCCTTGCTGCTCGGGGACTACACCGAAGCCATCGCCATCATGGCCATCGTGATTTTGAACGCTATGCTGGGCGTGATCCAGGAATCGCGCGCCGAAGAGGCGTTGGCCGCCCTCAAGAAGATGACTGCGCCCGAAGCCCAGGTGATTCGGGATGGCCGTCAGCAGACGGCGCCGGCCCGCGAGTTGGTGCCCGGCGACATCGTGCTGCTGGAGACCGGCAACTATGTCCCCGCGGATGTCCGTCTGATCGAGGCGATCAACCTCAAGATCGATGAGGCCAGCCTGACCGGCGAATCGGCGCCGGTGCAAAAACGGGCCGAGATCACCGTGGATCGTGAGATCCCGTTAGGGGACCGCAAGAATTCGGCCTACAGCGGCACCGTGGTCACTTACGGCCGCGGGCGTGGCGTCATCACCAGCACAGGCATGCATACGCAGATCGGCTTGATCGCCGAAATGATTCAGAGCTTCGAAACGGAGCCAACCCCCTTGCAGAAAAAGCTCGAGGGGTTGGGGCGCACTCTGGGGATCGCGGCGTTGGCCGTCTGCGGCCTGGTGTTCGTCGTGGGGATCATCCGTTACCTGCTCAACCCCTTGCCGGGCGTCACCCTGACAGAGGAAATCCTCGAGCTGTTCATCGTCGCAGTCAGTCTGGCCATCGCCGCCGTGCCCGAGGGGCTGCCCGCCGTGGTGACCATCTGCCTGGCCCTGGGCATGCAACGCATGATCGCGCGCCACGCGCTGCTGCGCCGGCTGCCTGCCGTGGAAGCTTTGGGCTCGGCGACCGTCATCTGCTCCGACAAGACCGGCACGCTCACCCAAAACGCCATGACCGTGACCCAGGTTTGGGCGGACAACACCCTGCTCGGCGTCACCGGTGAAGGTTATACACCGAAAGGTGAGTATCGGGAAGATGGTCTAACGGTTGACGCGGCCCAGTATCCGAGCGTCAGCCTCCTGTTGCGGATCGGCCTGTTGTGCAACGACGCCTACATCGAGACCAGTGGGATCGAAGAAGGCAAGCGCACCTGGCGCATAGTCGGCGATCCTACCGAAGGTGCGCTGGTCGTGGTGGCGGCCAAGGCCGGTTACTGGCGCGACGAGGTCGAACGCGATCTGCCGCGCGTCGCCGAGATTCCTTTCGATTCCGAGCGCAAACGGATGACCACCATCCACGACATCCGCGGCTCGAAGTTCTCCGCGGAGAGATTCGATCTCGATGAGGTGGCGGAAGAGGAATCGTTCGTGGCCTTCGTCAAGGGCGCGCCTGATGTCATGCTCAGCCTGTGCAACCGCATCTACTCCGACGGCCATGCTGTGCCACTGACAGAGGCGGACCGCCATCGCATCCTGGAAATGAACGCGTCCCTCTCTTCCAATGCCCTGCGCGTGCTGGCGGCGGCGGCCAAGATCCTGCCCGAGGCGCCGGAGGGGGACGATCTGACCCCGGTCCACGTGGAACACGACCTGGTTTTCGTCGGGCTCGCCGGCATGATCGATCCCGCCCGGCCAGAGGTCAAGCCCGCCATCGCCGTCGCGCGCAAGGCTGGTATCAAGACCGTTATGATCACGGGCGACTACCCGAACACCGCGGTGGCCATCGCCCGGGAGATCGACCTGCTGCGCGCCAACGGCAAGGTGTTGGCTGGACGAGAGCTGGACGCGTTGGGTGACGATGACCTCACCTCTATGGTCGAGGACGTGGACGTCTACGCGCGCGTCTCGCCGCAGCACAAAGTGCGCATCGTCGAGGCGCTGCGTTCCCGCGGCCACATCACGGCCATGACCGGCGACGGGGTCAACGATGCGCCGGCGCTGAAGCGCGCCGACATCGGTGTCGCGATGGGCATCACCGGGACCGACGTCAGCAAAGAGACCGCGGCGATGGTGCTGACCGACGACAACTACGCCTCCATCGTCTCCGCAGTCGAAGAAGGCCGGATCATCTACTCCAACATCCGCAAATTCGTCTTCTATCTGCTCTCGTGTAACGTCGGTGAGATCCTGGTCATCTTCCTGGCCACATTGCTCGGCTGGCCCTTACCCCTCACCGCCATCCAACTGTTGATCCTGAACCTGCTCACCGACGGCGCGCCGGCGCTGGCATTGGGGCTCGAAAAGGGCGATCCCGACATCATGAATCGACCCCCGCGCCGCCCGGAAGAGCCGGTCATCAACCGGGAGATGCAGATCGGCATCTTGATCCAGTCGGTCGCGATCACTTTTGCTGTGCTGACATCGTTCCGCCTGGGGATGCGCTGGTTCCCCGACAACATCCATCATGCGCAGACCATGGCCTTCGCCACTCTGTCCATTTCCGAGCTGTTCCGGGCCTACACGGCTCGCTCAGAGCGCTTCAGCCTGTGGCGCATCGGCGCCTGGACAAACAAGTACATGCAGTATGCGGTGGTGTCTTCGCTGGTCATCCTGCTGGCGATCATCTACGTGCCGTTTCTGGACCCGATCTTCGACACAACCTTCCTGGGGCTCACCGACTGGCTGATCATGTTGCCGTTGATCTTGACCCCCTCCATCGCAGCCGAAATCACCAAGATTTTCATGCGCCGGCGAGCAGAAAAGGCCTGGCCCGTCCAGGCATAGATCGCGTCGTGCAGCCCACGCGAGAAACCCGGTTTCTGGCAGAAACCGGGTTTCTCGCTTTATCCGGTTGACACACATGCCGCCACCGGTTAGAATGGACGCCGTCCGAACGGACGGTGTTCGTTCGGACGGTGTCGGCATCGCATCTCAAGGAGCGAGAAATGCCCACCCAACTGATTTCTCACGACATCAACTGGCCGAACATCGGCTGGCGCGCGGCCGCGGTCGTGGCGACCTGGCTGGCAATCTGGTACCTGGTGCGCCACATGGGCCGCTGGGTCGACCGGCTCTACGCGGAGATGCGCGGCCACCCGATCGACCGGCGGGAGCTCCGCAGCCTGGACGCCCTGGGGGACGGCATCCTGATCACGATCGGGGTGATCATCACGCTGGCGATCCTGGAGCTGACACCCCTGCTGATGAGCATGTTGACCGCGGCCGGGGTCACCGGCGTGATCATCGGTTTTGCGGTGAAGGACGTGGCTGCCAATCTGATCGCCGGTTTCTTCCTGCTGATCGACCACCCCTTCTCCTTGGGCGATTTCGTGGCCGCCGGCAACGTCCAGGGCACGGTCGAACAAATCTCGCTGCGCAGTTCGCGCATCCGCACTCTGGAAGGGCCGGTGGTCACCGTGCCCAATAGCGTCATCGCGGCCAACGCGATCACCAACTACACGGTCAACCCCCTGCGGCGGATCGAGATCGCCCTGACCCTGCCCCCCGACGCCGACATCGACCGGGCGACCCGACTCCTGCTGGACCTGGCCGCGGCCGAGCCTCGCCTGGCGCCAGACGTCCAGCCCCAGGTCATCGTCGGTGATCTCCGCGACTTCTCATTCGATCTGAAATTGATCTGCCAGGCGCCCAACCGCGTCTGGTTTCAAACGCAATCGGACCTGAAGCGCGCTCTGTTGATCAAGGCGCAAGAAGCCAACCTGCCCGGCGTGCTGCCGGCGCAGAAAGTGTACACCGCAGTGTACACCGCACCGATCCCACAAGAAGGAGGGGCACATGGCTGATCTCACGGTTCAGCGGGGGTTATACTTCGAGGAGTTCGCGGTCGGGGACCGCGTCACCAGTGCCGGCCGCACCATCACCGAAGCGGACATCGTGGCGTTCGCGGCCTTGAGTGGGGACTGGAACGCCATCCACGTGGACGCCGAAGTCGCGGCCAAAGGAATGTTCGGGGAGCGGATCGCCCACGGGCTGCTCGGACTCTCGGTCGCGTCGGGGCTGGCCGTGCAGTTGCGTTTCATCGAAGGCACGGTGATCGCATTCATGGGGCTGGACTGGAAGTTCCGCGCGGCTATCAAGATCGGCGACACGATTCGGGTGCAAGCCGCGGTGGCAGAGCTGAAGCCCACCCCCCGCCTGGGCGGCGGCATCGTCACCTTCGACGTCCAGCTCCTCAACCAGCGCGATGAGGTGACCCAGCGCGGCACGTGGTCGATGCTCGTGAAGTCGCAGCCGACGGGGTGAGGAGGATTTCGGATTTCGGATTTCGGATTTCGGATTGCGGATTGCGGATTTTTGCTCTCATAGCCAGCAATCGCGCCCCACGCGCAGTATGCAGTATGCAGTTGCCCTCCGCCACCCATTGGCGCGTTGGAGTGGGATATGCTACAATCCCCCTGAATTGTTGGGTAGCTAGGCATCTTCGGGAGCGGATCAGACATGGCCACCTGGCCGGTGATCGGACATGAATGGGCAACAGACCTGCTGGCGCGGGCGATCACCGGCCCCGCGCAGACGGGCGGCGAGCGCCGACTCAGCCACGCCTACCTGTTCACCGGGCCGGCTCAGGTGGGCAAGACCACCCTGGCCAGAGCCTTCGCCCAGGCCATCCTTTGTGAAACCCAGGCCGGAACGCCCTGTGGCGCCTGCCGCGTCTGCCAGCGGATCGCGGCAGGGCGCTATCCCGATGTGCAGCTCGTCATCGCCGAGAAAAACACGATCCAGATCGATCAGGTGCGGGCCTTGCAGATCGCTGCCGCACTCTCGCCCTTGGAAGGCGCCTATAGGATCTTCATCATCCGCGAGATCGAACGAGCCACACCACCGGCCGCCAATGCCCTGCTCAAGACCCTGGAGGAGCCGCCGCCCCAGGTCATCCTGCTCCTGACCAGCGCGCACCGCGATCAGTTGCTGCCGACCATCCTCTCACGCTGCCAGATCATCGGCTTGCGGCCGACCCCTTTGGGGCAGATTCAGGCGGCGTTGGAAACGCATTGGGGGGTCGATCCGGCGCGCGCCGCCCTGTTGGCCCGGCTCAGCGCGGGCCGGCTGGGCTGGGCCGTGAATGCCCACACCGACCCCGAACTCTGGCAGGCCCGGGCCAAACGCCTGGATGACCTGCTGGCCCTGACCGCGGCCGGGCGCCTGGGCCGGCTGGCCTATACCGAAACGTTGAGCCGCCAGGGGGACGCCATCGAGCGCACGTTGGGACTGTGGGCCACCTGGTGGCGCGATGTATTGCTCGTTCAGCAAGGCCTCGCCGCAGAGATCGTCAACCTGGACCGCCGCGTGCAGTTGGCCCAACAGGCCGATCTGTACCGCCCGGAGCAGGTGGAGGCCGCGTTGGAAGACCTGATCCAGACTCTGCGCCGGCTGAGAGCCAACGTCAACGCCCGGCTTGCCCTGGACGTCCTGGCGCTGCGGCTGCCCCGGCCGGCGGTGGTATGACTAATGGCTCTTTGGGATTTCGCGTGGTGAGACCCTAACCCAGCCAAGCCGGAACCAATGCGGTAAAAGCTGATAGAGAAATCCTTGCACAGAAAGCAAGAATCTCACGGGTTAGGGCCTAAAGGTTTTGAATTCTGAGTCATCGGTCAAGATTTGTTAGGAGATGAGCGAAGCTAGTACACGTGGGCATAAATTCCTCCACGATTCCTGCTCCCCGCCGGTCACGGACCGGCGGGCGGTTGTCCACCTGACGCCGCCGGGTCACGGACCCGGCGGGAGCAATCGGAACCCCATAGATATTTACGCCGTCGTGTACTCCGGGGTG
>MNXL01000299.1:18308-22526 GCA_001871755.1 Anaerolineae bacterium CG2_30_64_16 | reverse complement strand
CCGATGACCTATATGAACGTCAGCGGCGAGGCCGTCGCCGCGCTGGCCGCGTTCTACAAGATCGCCCCGGCCGATATCCTGGTCGTCTGCGACGATTTGGATCTGCCGGTGGGCCGCATCCGGCTGCGGGCCGGCGGCGGTTCGGGTGGGCAGAAGGGGGTCCAGTCGATCATCAGCCGGCTGGGCTCTCAGGATTTCCCGCGCTTGCGGGTGGGCATCGGCCGGCCGCAGGGGCAGATGGACGCGGCGGCGTATGTGTTGCAGAATTTCTCGGCCGAACAGGAATCTGAGATGGCCTTCGTGCGGCCCAAAGCGGCGGACGCCATCGAAGCCTGGTTGGCGCACGGAGTCGAGATGGCGATGAATCAGTTCAACGCCGAGGGACAGGGGACCGGGTGAGATGAAGCTCAGCGGTCTGCTCGATTTCGGCGAGGCGTTGCCGGCCTTCGACGACCTGGTGGGGATGCTCCGGGCTGGCGCCCCGCCCCGCGAGCCGTTGGGGCTCTATCACGCGGCCAGACCCTATGTGACCGCGTTGCTGGCGCGCGGCCTGAAACGACCCCTGGTGGTGATCACCCAGCGGAGCAGTCGCGCGCGCCAATGGGTCGATGAGCTGCGGACCTGGCTGCCAGACGATGTCCCGGTGCATTTCTTCGCCGACCCGGATGCGCTGCCCTACGAGCGCATCCCCTGGGCGCCCGAGACCCGTCAGCGCCGTCTGGAGGCATTGGTCAGCCTGCTGACGTGGGAAGGTGGTGGAGCGGACAGCGTGGAGCGTGGAGCGAATGCCCCGCATCTGCCGGTTTCCGCTTCACGCTTCACACTTCACGCGCCACTCATCGTGGCCTCGGCGCGGGCGCTGGTCCAGATGACGCTGCCGGTGCGGGAATTGCGGGCTGCCCTGCGGCCGGTGCGCCAGGGTCAGCTTTTCGACCTGCAAAGGTTCCTGGCTTCCTGGGTGGGGCTGGGCTACGAGTCCGCGGCGGTGGTGGAAATCCCTGGTCAGTTCAGCCGACGCGGCGGCATCGTGGACATCTGGCCACCCAACCTGCGCAAGCCACTGCGCATCGAGCTCTTTGGCGACGAGATCGACAGCCTGCGCACATTTGATCCCTCGACCCAGCGCACGGTGGCGCGGGTAGATCAAGCCTGGATCGGCCCGGCCAGCGAAGCGTTGCCCAAGCTCGGCGAACGGGCGAGCGAGAAGCTGGCCGGGCTGAGCCTGTCCGCCTGCCATCCACCGGCGCGCAATGAGTACGAGCGCGAGATCGCCGAGTTGGGCGCGGGTGGCGGGCGCCGCAACCTGGAATGGTACATCCCCTATCTCTACAGCCAGCCGGCCAGCCTGTTGGACTACCTGCCCCCCGCGGGATGGTTGCTGTTGGACGACGCCGCGGAAGTCGTCACCGCGCTGGGCGATCTGGAGGGTCAGGCGATCCAACTGGCCCGGGATCTGGCCGCGGCGGGCGATGTGCCGCCGGATGCCGCGCCGAGCTACTTTGGCGTCGCGGCGCTGCGGCCGCGGCTTGCTGCGCGCGCGCCCTTGCTCTTGGGCAACAGCACGTTCGATGGGTGGGCCGGGACGGACGATGCACCGCTGGCGAGCGTGTTTGCCGGCGGTCAGCGCTACGGCGGGCAGTTGCGCAACGTGCTGGCCGACATCGAGCGTGGTCTTCAGCAAGAGGCCCGGATCGTGATGGTCAGTCGGCAGGCGCCGCGCCTTGCCGAGTTGTTGGGCGAGACGGGCCATGCCATCGTGCCCGTGGAGGACATCCCCTTCCTCCCCCCACCGGGGCTGACGCTGGTCCAGGGGGTCATGGAGGAAGGCTGGCGGCTCAATTGTGGATTTCGGATTTCGGATTTCGGATTGAATCACACTCCCGAATCCGAAGCGTCTGAGGAGAATGAAGAATCCGCAATCCCAAATCCCAAATCCCAAATTCGAAATTCGAAACCTGTGCTGAGCACAGTCGAAGCATCCGAAATCCTCTGGTTCTTGACCGATGCGGAGCTCTTCGGCTGGGGCAAGCCGAAGCCGCGCCGGCCGCGACGCACGCGCGCGATGACGCCGGAGGTTTTCTTCGCCGACGTGAGCCCGGGCGACTATGTCGTGCACATGGAACACGGCATCGGCCAGTTCTTGGGCCTGTTCAAGATGACGCTGGACGGGGTCGAGCGGGAATATCTGCGGATCGACTATGCCAAGGGAGACCGGCTTTTTGTGCCGGTGCACCAGGCCGACCGGCTCGCGCGCTACGTCGGCGCCAGTGATGACGCGCCGTTGTTGCACCGGCTGGGCACCACGGACTGGGAGCAGGTCAAGGCGCGGGCCAGACGGGCCGTAGCTGAGATCGCCGACGAATTGCTGGAGCTCTATGCAGCGCGCGAGGTGGTGCAGGGGCACGCGTTCGGCCCCGACGCGCCCTGGCAGGCCGAGCTGGAAGCCAGTTTCCCCTACGTCGAGACCGAAGACCAGTTGGTGGCAGTCGAGGCAGTGAAGCACGACATGGAGCAGCCCCGCCCCATGGATCGGTTGATTTGCGGCGACGTGGGCTATGGCAAGACAGAAGTGGCGCTGCGTGCGGCGTTCAAGGCGATCATGGATGGCAAACAGGTGGCGGTGTTGGCGCCGACCACCGTCCTGGCGCAACAGCACTACACCAACTTCCTGCGGCGCCTGTCCGCCTTCCCGATCACTGTGAAAATGCTCTCCCGTTTTCGCACGCCGGCGCAGCAGGAGCGTGCGCTGGAAGGGATGGCGACCGGGCAAGTGGATCTGGTGATCGGCACGCACCGGTTGTTGAGCAAGGATGTGGTTTTCAAGGACCTGGGATTGCTGATCGTGGATGAGGAACAACGCTTTGGCGTAACGCACAAGGAGCGCATCAAACAGATGCGCACCGAAGTGGACGTCCTCACCTTGACCGCGACCCCCATCCCGCGCACCCTGCACATGAGCCTGACCGGCGTGCGCGACCTGAGCACCATCGAGACCCCGCCCGAGGAGCGGCTGCCCATCAAGACGTTCGTCGGCGAGTATGACGAGACATTGATCCGCCAGGCCGTGCTGCGGGAGTTGGATCGCAATGGCCAGGTCTACTTCGTGCACAACCGCGTCCAGGGTATCGAGCAGATGGCGGCCCGGCTTGGCAGAATCGTGCCGGAGGCCAGCATCGCGATCGGTCACGGCCAGATGCCCGAACGAGAGCTATCGACCGTGATGCTGGCGTTCGCGGAGGGCGAGTACGATGTCCTGGTGTGTACCAGCATCATCGAGAGCGGGCTGGACATCCCCAATGTCAACACCATCATCATCAATCGCGCCGACCAGTTTGGCCTGGCGCAGCTCTATCAGTTGCGCGGTCGGGTGGGCCGGTCTGCGACCCGGGCCTACGCGTACTTGTTGGTGGCCAGGTACAAGACGTTGACCCACGATGCCCGGCGCCGGTTGGAGGCGATTCAGGAGGCCAGCGAGTTGGGCGCGGGCTTCCGCATCGCCATGCAAGACCTGGAGATTCGTGGCGCGGGCGAGCTGTTGGGGGCGCGGCAGCATGGGCACATCGCAGCGGTCGGTTTTGACCTGTACACGCGGTTGCTGACGCAGGCGGTCACCGAAGCGAAGGAACGTGCGGCGATGGACGATGGACGCTTGACGAATGACACAGGCGACCGCGGACCATCGTCCATTGTCAATCGTCGTAATCTCTTGGAAGATCCGTTGGCGCCCACCGTGCAGCTCGACCTCAACCTGCCGGCTCGCATCCCCGAGGAGTACGTGCCAGAAGCCGCGTTGCGGCTGCAACTCTATCGCCGGTTGGCCGGCCTGACCACCCTGGAGGCGGTGGACGAGATCGCCCAGGAGTTCACCGATCGCTTCGGCCCGGTACCAGCACAGGTCCAGAACCTGCTCTACATCGTCCGGGTCAAGGTGTTGGCGGTGAACGCGGGGGTGGAGGCGGTCAGCCAGGAGGACGATCAGTTGCTGTTCAAGTCGACCGGTTTGGCGGCGGCAGATCGGGCGGCGTTGCAGGATCGTTTGAAGGCGCAAGGCGTGCCCGCCCGGGTGGCGCGCCGCGGGATCTGGTTGGCGATCCGCGCGGATGACCTGTGGCAACGGGATCTGATCAAGACGCTGGAGGCGATTCGCTAACGGAACGCGGGAAACGGGTGGCGAATCGGCATCGAGAAGTATCATCTCAATAATCTGGGGATGCTGTG
>MNXL01000299.1:0-18283 GCA_001871755.1 Anaerolineae bacterium CG2_30_64_16 | reverse complement strand
CACTCGTGGCACGGTCAGGAGACCGGCCACAGCGAGCACGCCCCGAACTATTGAGAAGATACATCGAGAATGTGTCCGCATGAGGTGTCAGGCACTTCCAAAGTGCCTGACACCTCATGTGTTGAGGCTCCGTCCCCGGCATGCAGGGTGCCCTAACACGGCACGGTCGCGGCTTCGAAAATGGGTGTTATGGCCGGATTGTGCGTTGTGTGACGTCAGTACACTTCCGGCACGAAGGTTTGGTCCGTGATCGGCGGGCGTACGTAGCCGCTGTCATCCTGGCGCGGCGGCAGTTCGATCGGCTCGGGTGTCAGATCCTCGTAGGGGATCATGCTCAACAGGTGGGTGATGCAGTTCAGCCGGGCGCGCTTCTTGTCGTCCGAGTTGATCACATACCAGGGCGCCTGTTTGATGTCGGTGGAGGCGAACATGGCGTCCTTGGCCTTGGAGTATTCCACCCATTTCGAGCGGGATCCCAGGTCCATCGGGCTGAGCTTCCAGCGCCGGGTGGGGTCGTCCACCCGCGTCTGGAATCGCCGCTCCTGCTCCTGGTCACTCACAGAGAGCCAATACTTGATCAGATGGGTGCCAGAGCGCACTAACATGCGTTCGAATTCGGGGCACGAGCGGAGGAACTCGCGATATTCTTCTTCGGTGCAGAACCCCATCACCCGCTCCACCAGCGCCCGGTTGTACCAACTGCGATCGAAGAACACGATCTCGCCGGCGGCCGGCAGGTGTGCGACGTAACGCTGGAAATACCACTGCGTCTTCTCCCGCTCGGTCGGCACGCCCAACGCCACCACCCGGGCAAAACGGGGGTTCAGGCTCTCGGTGATCCGTTTGATCGTCCCGCCCTTGCCGGCCGCGTCGCGGCCCTCGAAGACAACCACCACCTTCATGCCTTTGTACTTGATCCATTCCTGCATCTTGACCAGCTCAATATGGAGCCTGGCCAGCTCTTTCAGGTAGTATTTCGTGGGCAGTTTCGCGGGCCTTTCCTGGCTCTCCTCCGGGTGCTGGTTCGGTTCGACTAAGGGAAGGGGGTCTGCCTCACCTTTCTTCGACTTGTGTTTTGCCTCTTTCTTAGACATGAACGTCTCCCTTCACTTCTCGAGCAGGAATTCCTCAGGCATCTGGACCGTCACCACTTCGCCGCGCGCACAGACTTCACCCGCGGCGGAGAGCGTGACGGCAACCACGACCTTACGACCTTTGATCTCCTTGACCTGACCGCGTAACACCAGTGGCCCGTCCAGCGGTGTCGGACGCACGAAATCGACGTGCAGCGCGGCGGTGACGAAACGCAGCACCGGCTCGGAGCCCATCTCCCGGCCCTCCGCCCGATAGGTGGCGGCCGCGGCCGTGCCGGTGGCATGGCAGTCGATCAGCGAGGCGATCAGTCCACCGTAGACGTAGCCGGGGACCGCGGTGTGATAGGGGCGGGGCTGAAACGTGCAGAGGGTCTCATCGCCGTCCCAGTAGCTCTTGATCTGCAAGCCGTGCTCGTTGAGCCGGCCGCAACCGTAGCAGTGGCTGAGATGGTTGGGGTAGTAGTCTTGAAATGCTTTCTGGGCCACAGTCATCTCGAATTTACCGCACGTGCAGTTCGGCGACCTGGCGGAAGTGAAAACCATAGATGGCCAACGTGACCGCCACCGGGAAGAGTCTGGGCTTGCGGAAGAGCGTCCAGAGAAGGAGGCGCCAGTATTGCGTGCGCTCGACCCCGCGGATGCCCAATTGGTAGATCGATCGCAGGAAGGCCAGGATGTACTGGGGCTCCAGTGGGATGCGGATCTTGGGCGGCTTGTATTCCCGCAAGAAGGTCTTGATGCGCGCGTAATAGAACTGCGGCGAGTAGATCTGATCCAGGAGCTTGCGGTAGCCTTCGCGCAACGTCTCCAACCCCATTTTCGGGATGATGTTTGTGGAGCCGTCCACGTTGTCACCCGACATCGCAGTCGCCGCCAGCCGGCCCTCGCCTTTCATCCGTTCGTACAGCCGCGTCCCCAAAGGCGCTTGCAGCAGGCCCACCATCGCGGTCACGATGCCGCTCATCTGGATGAAGTCCACCTGTTGTTGGAAGATCGAAGGGCTGTCGCTGTCGAACCCGACGATGAAGCCGCCCTGTACCTGCAAGCCGGCGCGCTGGAGGCGTTTGACGCTCTCCACCAGGTCGCGGCCCTTGTTTTGGGTCTTACTGCATTCGGCCAGACTGGCTTCATTGGGTGTCTCGATACCGACGAACACCGTGTCGAAACCGGCTTCCACCATCAGGTTCAGCAGCTCTGGGTCGTCAGCGAGATTGATCGAGACTTCAGTGCTGAACGCCAGGCCGGTCTTGCCCTGTCGCCACGCAATCAGCGCGGGCAGCGCCTCTGTCTTGAGAGTCTTTTTGTTGCCGATGAAGTTGTCGTCCACGAAGAAGACGTTCTTGCGCCACCCCAGCGCGTAGAGGCTATCCAATTCGGCGGTGATTTGGGCCGCGGTCTTCGTCCGCGGCCGGTGCCCCAGCAGCGCGGTCACGTTGCAGAAGTCACAGTTGAACGGGCAGCCGCGCGAGAACTGGATGCTGACGGTGTCGTAATCTCTGAGATCGGCCAGGCGCCAGAGGGGGACGGGTGTCTCGTGGATGTCGGGGAATTCCGTCGTGGCATAGAGCCGCTGTGGGTGTCCCGCGGCCAGATCGGCCAGGAAGGGTGGCAGGGTCAGCTCGGCTTCATTGAGCACGAAGTGATCCACGTTGGGGAACTGCGCGTGGTCCATGGTGAAGAGCGGACCGCCCGCGACGACCTTCAGGCCGGTCTCTTTGCAGCGGGCGATGGCCTGCCGCGCTGCGTCGCGCTGGATGATCATAGCGCTGATGAACGCCATGTCGGCCCACGCGAGATCATCTTTGGTCAGGTCGCGGATGTTGAGGTCGACGAGCCGCAGCTCCCACTCGGGAGGCAGCATCGCGGCAACGGTCAGCAGCCCGAGCGGCGGCGCGCCGGCCTTCTTACGGATGAATTTCAGCGCGTGCTTGAAACTCCAAAAGGTATCTGGGAATTCCGGGTAGATCAGCAATACTTTCATGGCGCCTCCTCAATACGCGATACAAGCCAAAGTTCCACAATCGACGCACTTTGAGCAGCGGCGTGTCGACGAGCGACAGGCGATGATGTCATCACGATGATGTCATCACGATGATGTCATCACGATGATATCACGTTGATCCGTACCCGGCAAGTTATCAGGGCCTGACCAGTGAAATCCTTGCACAACAAACGAGAATCTTCCGGCGGCATTTGTGTGTTTGGTTCTGGCTCGTCCAGGTTAGGAGGAGCGCTTGCGTTATCGGTACGTGGCCTGCTCGATCCGCCAATGCACGTCCGCGCTCGTCTTGTCATTGGCGACGCTGATCAGACGCCAGACAACCTGGTACGATTGCCCCTTGATCACCACTTCGGTGATCACTTCAGCCTCTTCCCGGCCGCACCACCAAACTGTAGGGTCGGGCGGGGTCGTTGCGGGCAGATCGAGCTCGGCGGGCGAACATTGGCGGCCGTTGTCCGGGTGCGGCGCCACGGTGCCCTGGTTGGAGATGGCTAACACGCGCGTGGTTGGCAGGTTGCGCAGGTCAGCGGGCAGGTCGGCGTTGGCGGTGAAGAAGCTCGTTCCGGTGGGCGAAGGGTTTCCCACGGTACCTCCGGCCTTAGCCCCGCGCAACATCGCCATCACGACACCCTCGGGATAGGCGGGGTCTTGGGGCGCGCCGAAACAGAAATCGATGGTGTAGCTGTCTGGATTCTCGGGGAACGTCAGGCTAGCCAGGGGCTCGGAGCGGGTGAACTCCCGGGATTCGCACAGGATGCTGCGGTGGTTTTGCAGCCGGTCGTAGGTGCGTACTTTGATCACCAATTCGGTCGTGCTGGGATCGGGTGTCGCCTCGATGCGAGCGTTGCCCACGAAATGGACACCGCGATAGCCGATACTTTTGTCAACCCAGCGGAAGAGAGAGAGGCGGGTCGGCAGGGCGCCCTCGCTGTAGCCGAAGAAGGCGATCTCGTCCGTCTGGCAGGTGGCCGCCTTCGGTTCAGGTTTGTGCAGGATCAGTGTGACGTCGGATTCCCCCAGATAACCTTGCCCTTTGCCGGTGTAGAAGTCGGGCAGCAATTTGTACGGAATCAAGAAGGCCGGCCGGTAGGGGCTTTGGTTGCCCGGATCTTGCGGTACCCGGTTGACCTGCGCGTCGTAGATCACCCCCCCGATCGGGCCCCGATTGACCTGCGTGCCGGCCTTCTGCTGGGGTGGCAGCACTTCGGTCTGGTCGTAGCGATACAGGATGAGCCACTCATCTTCCCCGTCGTTGTCGTAGTCGCACAGCCGGGTCTGGTTCTCGAACACGGTCCAACTGGTGGGGATGACCTTGGACAGGTCCACCGGCAGCGCCATCTCCGGTTTGGATGGCAGCTTGAGCCTGCCCGTGGCGACGAACCCGATGGCGAGGAGCACCAGGATGATCAGGATCAAGAGGGTGACCGTGCCGCTGCGACCTTTAAACATACGACCTCCCGTCCATACCTAACCTGGACAAGCCAGAGCCAGCCAGACAAATGTCATTAGAAAATTCTCGTCTGTCGTGCAAGGATCTAATCGGTTAGGCCCTGACAGGGTGACACGGTGACAAGGTGACTCGGTGACAAGGTGACTCGGTGACACGGTGACACGGTGACACGGTGACACGGTGACTATGCTCGCCTCGGTCACAGGATCAGATTCTACACCCTGTCACCCCGGCGCCTTGTCACCTTGTCAAGTATATCACCGTCTGAACGCACCCGCATCAACTCACTGTGGCCGGCGCTTCGCCTGTCTGCTCCCCAGCCGCGGTCTTCTTGGGCCTGGCCCGGCTTCGCCTGGCCTTCAGTGGCGGCGGTGGGATCGGCAACAGCGCGCGCTTCAAGATCTCGTCCATCCGCTCCACCAACACCAGGTCCAGGTCGTGCTGCACGTTGCGGGGGACGTCGACCAGGTCCTTCTCGTTGCGCTTGGGGATCAGCACCATCTTGAGATGCATGCGGTGCGCGGCCATCAGCTTCTCTTTGAGCCCGCCGATGGGCAGCACCCGCCCGCGCAAGGTGATCTCGCCGGTCATGGCGACATCGTGGCGGATGGGCCGCTCGCTGAGCGCTGAGATCAGAGCTGTGGCCATCGTCACACCCGCGCTGGGGCCATCCTTGGGGATACCGCCCTCGGGCACGTGGATGTGCAGGTCGATCTTGTCGAAGTCCAGGTCGCCCAGGCCGAATTCGGCAGCGTGCGCGCGGGTGTATGTGAGCGCGGCCTGCGCCGACTCCTGCATCACCTCGCCGAGTTGGCCGGTGAGGATCAGGCTACCCTTGCCCTCCATGGCTGACACCTCGACCTGCATGACGTCGCCACCGGCCTCGGTCCATGCCAAACCGTTGGCCACGCCCACGTCGTCCGTCTCGTTGGCGAGCCATTCGTTGAACTGCGGCGGCCCCAGGAATCGGTTCAGCATCCGGGGCGTGATGCGATGCGGTACGGTTTTCTCCTCGGCCACGCGGCGGGCCACCTTGCGGCAGACGTTGGCGATGTGCCGCTCCAGATTGCGCACCCCAGCTTCGTAAGTGTATTCCCGGATCATGGTCCGCAGGGCTGCCTCACCGAAACGCGCCTGCTCAGGCCGCAGGCCATGCGCTTCGAGTTGGCGCGGCACCAGGAACTGGCGCGCAATGGCCAGCTTCTCTTCTTCGATGTAGCCGGGAAACTCGATCACCTCCATGCGGTCGCGCAGGGCCGGTGGGATCGGGTCCAGGATGTTGGCCGTGGTGATGAACATCACCTTGCTGAGATCGTAGGGGACCTCCAGGTAGTGATCGCTGAACGCGTGGTTCTGCTCCGGGTCCAACACCTCGAGCAGCGCCGATGACGGATCACCCCGGAAGTCCGTGCCCAGCTTATCGACCTCGTCCAACATGAAGAGCGGGTTGATGCTCCCCGCGGTATGCATCGTCTGGAGGATGCGGCCGGGCAGCGAGCCGATATAGGTGCGGCGATGCCCGCGGATCTCCGCCTCGTCCCGCACCCCGCCCAGGCTGAAGCGCACGAACTTGCGCCCCAATGCTTCGGCGATCGACTTGCCCAGGCTGGTCTTGCCGGTGCCGGGCGGGCCGACGAAGCAGATGATGGGGCTTTTCATCTTCTCTTGGGCCAGCTTGTGCACGGCGATGTGCTCCAGGATGCGTTCCTTGACCTTGGGCAGCCCGTAGTGGTTTCTTTCGAGGATGGCTGCCGCGCGGGCGATGTCCAGGTTATCCTCGGTCGCGTCGCGCCAGGGCAGGCCGAGCAGCCAGTCCAGATAGGTCCGCACCACGGTGGTCTCGGGGGACGCCGGTGGCATGGCGACCAGCCGTTTGATCTCCTTTTCCGCCTTGGCACGCACATCGTCGGGCAGGTGAGCGGTCTCCAGTTGCTCCCGGATCTCGGCGATCTCGTGCTGGGACTCGTCGTCCTCGCCCAATTCGGTTTGGATGGCGTGCAGTTGTTCGCGCAGATAGTACTCGCGCTGGCTCTTGTCAACCTCTTGCTGCACCTGCGTCTGGATCCGGCTCTCCAGCTCCAAGACGTCCAACTCCTGGCCGAGCAGGATGCTGAGGCGTTGCAGGCGCACGTTGGCGTCCAGGGTTTCCAACACTTCCTGGCGTTGGGCCAACTCCAGGTCAAGGATGTGGGCCAGCAGGTCGGCCAGATTGCCGGGTTCGTGCTCGTTCATGGCCGCGACGTAGGCATCCTCAGGCAGGCTGGGGTTGAGCTGGACGACCTTCTCGAAGAGCGCCAGGACCGCACGCATCAGCGCCTCGCTCGCCATGTCGTGGCGTTCATCCTCGTACAGCGGCGCGCCGATCACGCGCAGATACGGCTCGGTGTCCACCAATTCCAGGATCCGCACCCGTTCGATCCCTTGCACCAGGACCGTGCTGCTGCCATCCGGCATGCGCAGCACGCGGCCGATCTCCACGGCCGTGCCGATGCTGTAGAGGTCCGAGATGTCCGGGTCCTCGATCTCCGGGTCGCGCTGCGCGACGACCAGCAGCGGCACCTCCATCGCTTCGGCCGCTTCGACCGCGCGGATCGAGAGATCGCGGCCGATGAAGAGCGGCGTCACCAGATTCGGGAACACCACCATGTCTTGTAACGGCAGCACCGGGTATTCGTTATTGTCCAGGCTATTCATATCCAACTCGGGGCTCTTCTGGCGGCGGATGGCTTCCTTGCGCCGCGTCCGACTTTCCGGACGGGCGAACAGGCTGAGCAAAGACAGCCCAACCCCGATCTCAGCTTGTCCTTCATGGTCCCAATGGGCCAAGGTACCTCCAAGTGCGTTGCGCACGTCGATCTCTCTTTATTCGTCGTCCGGGATCACCGCAACGGACGTCTCATCGTGAAACACCCAGTCGTCGGGCGGGAAAGTTTCGGGATGCCGGTTGGCCCAGGCGCGGCGGGCCTGGGCGACGACAAAAATCGAACCGGTGACACAGATCAGGTCATCGGGGCCGGCCCAGGCCAACGCCTCGGTGAGCGAACTATCTACGGTGTAGTGTACGCTGATCGGACAGGTGGCGCTGATGGCGCGTACCTGGTCGGCGAGCTGTACCGGGTCGGCCGAGCGCGGATGGCCGCTCTTGGTGACAATGACTTTGTCAGCCGGCTTGTAGCCGTTGTCCGGGTCGGGGGTCAAGAAAATCTCGAGCATCCCGTCGATGTCCTTGTCGGCCGATGCCCCGAAGATCAGCGCCAGTTCACGTCGCGGTGGCCGCGGGAACCATTCGGCCAGCGCGGCGCGCAGCTTGAGCGCGGAATTGGCATTGTGGGCGCTATCGGCAACCAGGATCGGCCGGGTCTGGAGCACTTCCAGCCGGCCCGGCCAGTGGGTGGCCGCCAAACCGGCGCGCACGGCCTCCTCTTCGATGCGCACGCCCTGCGCATTCAGCTCGGCGAGGATCGCCACGGCCGTCGTCGCGTTCACCAACTGGTGGCGGCCCAGCAGCGGGATGCGCAGGTTGGGCAGCGTGGGTTTGCCCCCTGGCCCGCGCACCGCCAGCGATTGGCCGGTCAGGTCCATGCCGTCCTGCTCCCACTGCCAATCCTGGCCGACGGTCACCAGGCGCGCGCCCGTGTCAGCGCAGACGCGCTGGATGACGCCCATCGCCTCCGGTTCCTGCGGCGCGCTGACGACCGGCACGCCGGCCTTGATGATGCCCGCCTTCTCCCAGGCGATCAGCGACAGGGTGTGGCCGAGCAACTCGACGTGATCGTAGCTCAACGACGTGATGCCGCACGCCGCCGGGTGAACGACATTGGTGGCATCCAACCGGCCTCCCAATCCGACCTCCAAGATGGTCCACTCCACCTCTTGTTGGGCGAAATAGGAAAAGGCCAGGGCGGTCATGATCTCGAAGGCGGTAATGCCCGGTGTGGCTGCGATGGCCGACCGGTGTCGGTCCAGCAGCGCGACCAGGTCCCGCTTTGCCATCAGCGCGCCGTCTACCCGGATGCGCTCTCGCCAGGTGTGCAGGTGCGGGGACGTATAGAGCCCGGTGCGATAGCCGGCCGTCCGCAGCACCGATTCCACCATGGCTGAGGTGGAGCCCTTCCCTTTGGTACCGGCAATGTGCACGCACTGGAAACGGTCTTGCGGGTTTCCCAGGCGGTCGAGCAACTCCTTCAGCCGGTCGAGGTTGAAGGCGACCGCGTTGTAGGGGTAGCGCATCTGTTTTTCGTAGTTGACGTATTCGAAAATGGTGTCCAGGGCATCCTGGTAGCGGCCCATGGTTCTCTCCCCAGGCGGTTCGATCAGCCTTGCCGATCTCCTGATCGAGTCGCCACGTTTCCTTTCTGGCAGCCTCAACTTCCCCGAAAAGGGCGGCATCGGCCCACCGTAGTTTCAACCGACCCATTCTAGCGCAATCGATGCTAAAAGACAAACCTCGCGATCGAGTGATACCAGGGTAATTTCGTTTTCGCCGCCAGAGGCGCCAGGCACTGCCGGCGGGCCTTTCGCCGTTCAGGGCAATCGTTTGCACCACGACTTCTCACCGGTCGACGACCGCCCAAAGTGCCTGGCGCCTGGACAATGAAATGACCCTACCGAGTGATGCGGTGGGTGCTTTGCTCTTTCGCCCCGGCAATGGCATAATGGTGGCCGACCGCCTGCGGTCCCATGACCCGCGCAACCCACCAACCGCACCGGAGTGACGCAACACCGTGACCCGCAGACACCTTTGGGTACTTCTCGGTTACATCGGGCTCAGCCTCCTGTTGACCTGGCCCTTGGCCGCGCACTTCGCCAGCCACGTGCCCGGCGACGGCATCGATGACCCGTCGCTGGCGTGGAATCTGTGGTGGGTCAAGCATGCGCTGGTGGACCAGCCTCAAAACCCCTTTGCCTGCGATTGGCAATTTTGGCCCGTGGGCATCAACCTGGCCTTCTACACCCTGACCGTCCTCAACGGCATGCTCAGCGTGCCTTTGCAGAGCGTGTTTGGCACGATAGTCGCGTACAACATGGTGCTGTTGTCCTCGTTCGTGCTCAGCGGCTACGGCGCGTATCTGTTGTGCCGCGAGGTGATGGGGTGGGTGGACGAGGAGACAGGGAAACAAGGGAAACAAGGAAACAAGGAATCGGGGGTCAGGGGTCAGGGGTCAGGGGTCAGGAATCAGGGGTCAGGAATCAGGGGTGAGGAGTCAGGGGGCAGGAGTCAGAGTCACCCGGTCACTTTGTCACCTTGCCACCCGGTCACCCGCTCACCCGGTCACCGTGTCAACGCCACGCTCGCCGCGTTTGCGGGCGGTGCGCTCTACGCGTTCGCGTCGGCCAAGCTGTTCTACGCGGCGCTGGGGCAGGGCAACATCGCCAGTTCTCAATGGATACCGTTTGCCGCGCTGTATCTGCTGCGCGCTGCGCGGCCGGGGGGCAAACTCCGGGACGCCGCACTGGCCGCGCTGTTCCTGCTGCTGCAAGCCTACGCAGAGCTGACTTACGCCACCTTCCTGATGATCTTCGCGGGATTGGCTTTCATCTGGGGAATCGTCCTGCCCAGCCGCGATGAAGGCCGAAAGGAAAAAGCCACTGCTGACACGACCAACGCTCGCTACCCGGCCCGTCATGCGTTTCACTCATTACTCATTACTCATTACTCGTTTCTTCTTACGCGTTTCGTCTTCCTCGCGCTCATCTTCGCGCTCGGCGTCTCACCCTTCCTCGCCAACATGCTGCCCGATCTGCGCGCCGAAGGGGATTTCTTCGCGTCCGGTGGCGGGTTTGCCGATCTTTTTTCCGCGGACCTGGCCGGCTACCTGGCGCCAACTCAGCTCCATCCCTTGCTCGGCGGGCTTGTGCGCGGCTGGTCGGCCCGGGTGGCCGCGCAGGGTGCCGACGCGCAGTTCCCGGTGGACAAGGGCCAGCAGGTCTACCTGGGCTATGTCGCGCTGGCGCTGGCGGCGGTGGGCGTTTGGCGTTGGCGCCGCCGCCGCGAGGTCTGGTTTTGGCTGGCGGCCGCGCTGATCTTTTTCACGCTGACCCTGGGGCCGAGCTTACGGCTGGCGGGCCGTGACCTGGGCCTGTCGCTGCCCTTCGCATTGGTGGCCAAACTGCCGTTTTTCGAAGGCAACCGCTATCCCAGCCGGTACAGCGTGATGCTGCTGCTGAGCCTGGCCCCGCTGGTGGCGCTGGGATTTCAGATTTTCGATTTCAGATTTTCGATTTCAGATTTTCGATTTCGGAGTCAGTTTTACGTTTTACGTTTTCCGTTTTACGTTTTGCTTCTCACCCTCCTCCTCTTCGAACACCTCGCTGTGCCGCTGCCGCTTTCCGATCTGCGCGTGCCGGCGCTTTACGAGCGGGTGGCGGCCGAACCCGGCGATTTTGCGCTCCTGGAGCTGCCGTTGGGCTGGCGGAACGGCGCGCGGGTGGCCGGCAAAGCGGATATCCTGATCATGCGCCAGTTGTGGTACCAGACGTATCACGGCAAACGACTTCTGGGCGGCAACACCTCGCGCAACCCGGAGTTCAAATTCCAGTACTTCAGCGAAGATCCCACCCTGGCCCGGCTGATCGCGCTGACGGACGCCGCGGATCTGCCGCAACACACCGCGTTGCGCGCGGCGCTGGCCGCGGACGCCATCACCGCGGCCGATCAGGCGCGTGCACGGGATTGGGCGGCCGCGTTGAACATCCGTTACGTCATGGTCCATCGGGACAAGCTGCCGCCCGACACGGAGGCAGCTCTGCAGGCGGTGTTGCCGGTCACGCTGGTCGCGGAGCAAGGAGACCTGGCGTTGTATCAGGTGATGGGTGATCAGCAGCCGGCCCGAGACTACCAGGTGGGCGGCGATGACGGCCGGTTGATTCTGGCTGAGGGGTGGAGTCCCTCCGTTCTCGGACCGGTCGGGAGGGATGATGCCGTGGTCTACGCGCAGCGCGCTGGCGCCCGGCTGCTCTTGCCGCTGGACGCTCAGACGACCCAGGTCCGCTTCTACGGCCGCTCGCTGGCGCCCGAACAGCGGCTGACGCTCACGGTCGATGGCCGGACCCTTGCAACCCAAACCTTCTCGCAGGAAACGGGCTGGTTGACCTTTGACATCCCGGCCAACCCAGGGCGCCCACTGCTCAGCGACGTGCGGTTGCGCTTCTCCTCCCTGGTTTCGGTGGCCGAGATCGGGCACGGCCCCTGGACTGTTGGTTCAACCGGCGCTGACAGCCCGGTCTCGCTCCTGGTGCGCAGCGCGGGCGAGGAAACGGGCGACTTTGCCCACATCTACGTGGATGGGATCGATACCTCCCCCAACCAGCGCGGCTACAATCTGGTCGCGCTGGACCCGGCGGATGGCCACCCCCTGGCGGCTGGGGCGTTCGATACGCACGCGGATGCCGGTGCGAACGTGCGTCTGGCCGAGTGGGTCGGCGCGTTACCGGCTGGAACGTTGGTGGCCGGCGCGGCCCGCGATGAAGCATCCTGGAATCTGGGCCAGGCCGCGGTAGACGCTCTGCATACACTGGGCGTGGCCAATGATCTGCGGGGGGCTTTCCGGTGGGGACATGCCTTCGTCGGCGCCGTTGGTGCGCCGGCCCATAGCGCGGTCGAGGCAATGGACGGGATCCGGCCGGCCCAGGTGGCGGTGGGGTTGCCGGTCAGCGCGCCACAAGTCGCCGGAGCGCTGAGCAGCGTGGTCGTCGGCAAATAACTGAGTTGCCTTCTGTGGGTGCGTATGCTATCATGCACCCACTTTGGTCTCGCAGCACGCCCTACGGTCTGACGGTCGGCTCAATGCTCGGCGTAGCCGGAGGGGGAGGCGGGATCACGACAATTGGGCTGGGGGGGACCGGCGTTGCCGCGGGTTCTGGCGTGACTGCCCCGGCAGGCGCTTGTGTCCCCGGCGCCACGTCGATCGTCGGTGTCGCGAAAACCGTTGGCGGCTGATATGGCGACGTGCTTGGTCGGGTCTTCAGCGACTGGCCAACCCAGATCCAATCAGTGATCAGGTTGTTCCACTGCTTGAGGTTGGCGATGCTCACGTTGCACAGCCGGGCGATACTGGAAAGCGTGTCGTTTCTTGTGACCGTGTAGGGGTTGCTACACCCGCTGCCCGTGCTCGGTAGAGAGCTTGAGGGCGGCTCAACCGACACCGTCGTGCTCCGGGTCGCGCCAGACAGAACGAGGCGTTGCCCCACGTAGAGCATCGATGAGGTGTTGAGCCCGTTGGCGTTCGCCAGACTTGACAAGGACACCCCGCAACGCGCGGCCACACCGGAGAGCGTGTCGCCAGGCTGGACGGTGTAAGGGTTGGCGCATCCACCGGGTGTACTTCGGGACTGGGTTGATGCGCCGCTCGGGCTGCTGACGATGGGGCCGGTTGAGCTCCCGCCGCTGGCGCCGTAGCTGGAAGCCGGGATTTGCAGCACCATGCCCACGTAGATGCGGTTGGGGTCCGCCAGGCCATTCGCCGCCTGAATCGCAGAGGCCGTGACGCCATAGCGCGCGGCGATTTGAGAGAGTGTCTCGCCTGCCTGGACAATGTGGCTGGCCTGGTAGGACTGGGCGGCCCGGCCGGCATGGACTGCTGTTGTGGGCCCCGCCAACGTGACGACCATCAGCAGGACAACCATCGGGAAACAGACTCTTTTTTTCATGGTGGTTTGTCTCTCTCCAGCCCTTCGCCCAGACCTTGCTTGACGAATCACCGGGCTCACAACGTTTCGGTCTACGAATTGCGAGCGCATCCGGGCCAAAGACCCATTGAGACCACTGTTGATTATACCAGGCTCCGCCCGTGAATCAATGGGACAAAAGTACCGTTCCCATCCTCGCAAGAATGTAGCATAATGGGTGCGCCGTTTTGCGGGTCACGATTGGGCCAAGATAGTTCCAGAAAAATACTCATCCCAGAACCTCCTGAGATGCCCAGAGAAACCGGCGACATTGGGACATTTATTTTTCTGGAACGGCCCAATCCGCACTCGTTTCGGACGGTTGAGTGTCCTCTATCGTGTGAACGGTACCTTGACATTGTCAAGTTACAATCCAAGCCACGACAACATCACCATCTGGCTATATCGCCTTGACGCATCATACCATACCCGGTGAGCCGTCTATGCGAAAATCGCGATCTTTCCGCACATTCCGGCTGTTTACGCGGCGTACCATCCTGTGGTTTGTCCTCTGGATCGGATCGGCCCTGTTGTTCGGCTACCTGCCGGCCCAGGCGCAAGGCGGTCCGGGCGACTTGTGGCAGACCTTCACCACAGATGATGGCGTTCTCTCCAATAGCATTCTTTCGATCCTCCCGACCAATGACGGTTCGATTTGGTTCGGGACGGAAGGTGGCGTCAGTCGTTACGATGGCAGTTGGCAGTCGTGGACTGCGGAGGCGGGGCTGCCGGAAGGACCGGTGCGCGCGATCGCCCAAACCGAGGATGGCGCGCTCTGGTTCGCAGCCGAGACCGGTGGCCTGGCCCGGCGAGACCCCCATGGTGATTTCACCCGAATTTGGACCACTGCGGATGGCCTGCCGAGCAACGATGTGCGCGCCTTGCTGGCAGACGGCGAGAACAGCCTGTGGGTGGGCACAGCCGCCGGTCTGGTCCATCTGGAGGGCGGGAATGTGGCGCGAGTCGAGGGACCGACAGAATCGTTGGTGTGGAGCATCATGCGCGACTCGCACGGGACGGTGTGGATCAGCGTCCAGGGTGAGGGTATTTGGCAGCGGGACGGCGCCGGGTCTTGGCGGTTGCTGAATGGGAGTGGTGTGATCAGCGGGGACGTGTATGCGTTGCGGCCGGACCGTACTGGCCGGCTTTGGGCGGGCACGCAAAACGGGCTGATCTATTTCGAGGATGATCACTGGCAGCGCCAGCCGCTCCTGGCGGACGATGCCGGCTTGCGGGTGTTTGCCCTCCTCATCGATCGCGAGGATGGCTTCTGGGTGGGCACCGATCAGGGGTGTTTCTATGCGGCGGGCGAGGATCTGCCGGGCGGTGCGTTCACCCATTTTCGTGCGCGCGGCAACGGGTTGGTCAACGACCACGTACGGACGATGGCGTTCGATGCCGACGGCGCCTTGTGGATGGGAACGATTGCCGGGGTGAGCCGGTATGCGGGCCGTATCTGGTCCACGATCACAGACCCCGCACTGCGCGACCAGCGAATCAATACGGTGCTGATCGATAGATCGGGGCGAACCTGGGCCGGCACGGAACGAAACGGGCTGGCGATGTGGAATGGGACCTATTGGCAACATTTCACTGTGCAGAACGGTCTGCCCGACGACCGCGTGGTGACCCTGTTCGAGGATGATCAGGACCGCGTGTGGATTGGCGCCGGGACGAGCGTCGGATACTGGGCCGAAAGCAGCGGGGCGTGGCATTTTTTCAGCGCCTCCTTCCTGGCCGGTGTGCCGGTCTATGCTATCGAACAAGACGCTGGCGGCGATCTCTGGTTTGCGACGGGAGCGGGGGTGAGCCGGTGGAATGAAGCGACCGGCTTCACCAGCGTGCCGGAGTTCGCCGGCAAACGGGTGAGCGCGATCCAGCGCAGCCGCGACGGCGCGCTCTGGTTTGGCGCCGAGAGCGCCGGGTTGTGGCGGTTGGCCGGCGGCGAGTGGCGGACGATGGACGCACCCACCGGCAAGCCGTTCAACCTCATCGTGGCGAACGGGATCACGGAGAGCCCTGATGGCGCGTTGTGGGTGGGTACCTACGGAGATGGACTTTGGCGCTACCAGGACAAGGTTTGGCGCCGATCCGACAGTTTTCTGGCCAGCCCGCTGGTGCTGTCGGTGACCTACGCCGAGGGCAGCCTGTGGGTGGGGACGCGCGTGGGCCTCGATCGTTTCGACGATCGGACCTGGCAGTCGTATGTCGGCGACGTGCTGCCCAGCTCAGAGGTGCTCGCGGTCGCGCCGGGGGCCGATGGCGTCATCTGGATCGGGACCAAAGCGGGCCTGGTTCGCTATCGGCCGGAGCAGACCGCGCCTTGGGTACGCGTCGAGACCGTGAATCTGATAGAGCCGGTCGATGGCGTGGTGAAACTGACCGGGGACAGGCTGCAGGCTTTGCGTCTGATCGGCGGTGACCTGGCCACCCGTCCCGAACATCTGATCTTCTTGACACAACTGGATGGCGCGGATGCGATGCTGCAAGTGCATTCGAGCGGGCAGATCTCCTACCGTGACTGGCAGTTGGAGTCCGGCACGCATCTCCTCCGCGTGTGGGCGCGTGATGCAGCGTTCAACTATTCGCCGCCGGTCGAGATCAAGCTCGTGGCGCCGCGCATGGTGCGGTTGCCGGGTGGGAGCACGGTAGTGGCTCAGGCCTTCTACGTCGGTCTGTTCCTGAGCGTGTTGGCGTTGGGCGGCGTGATGACTGCCGGTGGAATAGGTTGGCGGGCGCGCGCACGCGAACGGCAGCGTGAGGCTGAGCTGGCCATCCGGCGGCGGGAAGCGCTGGCGCGGCATTTCAACCCGTATATCTCCGGTGAACCGGTGCGCCGGGAGGAGATGTTCTTCGGTCGGGAGGCTTTGCTGGGCAAGATCCTCAACGCATTGCACCAGAACAGCATCATGATTCACGGTGAACGCCGGATGGGCAAGACCACGCTGCTGTATCAGTTGGCCCAGGCGCTGCGGCAGGCCGACGATCCAGAGTGGGTCTTTGTGCCGGTCTCGGTGGATCTGGAGGGCACCGCGCAAGAGGATTTCTTCTGCCTGCTGATGGAGGTCACGCGCGGCAGCTTGCGCGCATACCTGGTGAATGACTCGCCGCAGTTGCGATTCGACGCTCTGCCGGCCGGACAATACAGCGATCGTGACTTCATCGCGGATTTGCGTGTGCTACTGGAAGCGTTGAAAGACGTCGTCGCACCGAGGCAGGTGCGGGTGATCCTGCTTATGGATGAGATGGACGTCATCAATACCTATGAGGCCATCGTTCAGCAGCAGTTGCGCCGGATTTTCATGAGTTCTCTGGCGCAGAACCTGGGTGCGGTGGTGGCCGGCATCCAGATCAGCAAAGCGTGGGACCGGGTCGAAAGTCCCTGGTACAACCTGTTCAACGAGATCCCGCTCGAACCGTTCACCGATGACCAGGCGCGCGAGCTGTTGATCGAGCCGGTGCGGGGTGTGTACGAGTGGGAGCTCGCCGCGATCGAGTTTGTGTTGGCCCACGCGGCTGGCCGGCCTTATCGGCTGCAACAATACGCGTTGGAAGCGGTGAACCATATGTTGACTGCTGAGCGTTTTCGCATTACTATGGCGGATGTCCAGGCCGCCGACGAAGTGATCGAGCGGGCCCGCGTGGAGTAGGAGTTGTTTTGGGCTGACTGGCGTTCTGCGAGGATGGCAACCATGCGAAATCCCTATGTAACAGGCGCTTACGTGACGGGGCGCAAGCATTATGGCCGCAAAGAGATGCTCGACTATCTCTTGCACGGTGACAGCAGCGCCTATTGGGTGGTTGGGAATCGGCGCATCGGCAAGACCTCCCTGTTGCGGCAACTGGAGTCCCTTGCCCTGGCCGAAGGCCAGTTGGCGCCGCTCTATTGGGACATGCAAGGGTGTGACACCTTCAAGGCCCTGGGGCAATACCTGGCAGACGCCGTGCAAGATCACAACGAGCGTTTCGAGGCGCTGGGCCTGCGGCCGGCAGAGCTGGCGGATGAGAATGCGCTGACTTTGCTGCCCAGACTGCGCCGGGCGGCTGTGCGCGCAGGTCGCGGACTGTTACTGCTGTGCGACGAGACCGAGGTGCTCATCAACATTGCGGCGCGGGCGCCGCGCTCGATGCAACGCCTGCATCGCGAGCTGACGGGCGCCGTCGGGTTGCGGGTTGTTGCGACCTCGACGCGGGCCATCTATCAACTGCATGACGTGTGCAGTGATTGGCCGACCTCACCGTTTTTGGCGGGGTTTGATATGTCGCAGACCTTGGGCAGCCTGACGCCGTACAGCGCCAGGGCTCTGATCCTGGATGCCCAGGAACCGGAGGATGGGGGGGTGCAGGCCGCGGCGGATGTGGTCGAGACGATCAGCGACTACACCAACGACCACCCATACTTGATTCAACTGCTGTGTTCCCGGCTGTTCCAGGCAGAGGGGCGACTGCGGCCGGTCACTGAAGGTGACCTGGAGGTAGATCCGCTGCTGAAGGGTTTCTTCAGCGTCGACTTCGGCGCTTTGACCGAAGCCGATCGGCGGATTGTGTGGGCGGTGCAAGGGGCCAACGTCATCGATGAAGCAGCGCTGCACGAGCTGCTCGGTGGCGACCCCGCGGACCTGCGCCGCCGGCTTCATGGTCTGGAACGCGTCGGCTATTTGCGCCGGGTCTACGGCCAGATCGCCATCGGCAACCAATTTCTGGCCAATTGGCTCAGCGCGGAGGCGGCCGCGGTGAGCGGGATTCCGGCCGCGCGCACCTCTGAAACCGCGATGCAGACCGCCTTGCAACGCCAGCAGAGCCAGGAGAAGAGTTTTCTGGTGGCCCGGCTGAATGGGCAACGCGGGCGGCTGGTCGAGTTGGAAGCGGTTCGCGCCCGGGACCTGTTGGATGTCTCACCCAAGGTGTTGGGGGAAATCGAGCAGATCCAAACGGAAATCCGGGAGCTCCGGCGGCTATTGGCCAAGATTGAACTAGAAGCCTAGTGCAGAAGCAGCCAGCCTTTTCGGTGTCACCCTGAGCGGGTCTACCAGACCACGACCGCCACCACACCTGACTAGCGAAGGGTCT
>MNXL01000156.1:2144-6094 GCA_001871755.1 Anaerolineae bacterium CG2_30_64_16 | reverse complement strand
GCGCCGCGCCCACGCCAGCCAGGTCGAGAACAGACGTTTGACCGTGGGCGTCAGGCGCGTGCGGTTGTAGCCGTCGGCGATCTTCTTGATGGCCTCCGCTTGGGTCGGGTAGGGGTGAATGACTGTGGAAAGCGTCTTCAGGCCCAGGCCCGCCACCATCGCCAGGGTGATCTCGTTGAGCATCTCGCCGGCCTCACTGGCCACGATGGTGGCGCCCAGGATCTTGTCCGTCCCCCGCTTGACCAGCACCTTGACGAAGCCTGCCGTCTCGCCGTCGGTGCGGGCGCGATCCACCTCGCTCAAGGACTTGACGTAGGTATCGAACTCGATGCCCGCAGCTTCGGCATCGTGGGTGTACAGGCCCACGTGCGCCACTTCGGGGTCGGTGTAGGTGGTCCACGGCACGACCAGATTGCTCAGCTTCTTCTGCGGGCCGGGGAAGAGCGCGTTCTGCAGGACGATGCGCGCGGCCGCGTCGGCCATGTGCGTGAACTGGTACTTCATCGCCACGTCGCCGGCTGCGTAGATGCGCGGATTTCTGGTGCGCAGGCCGTCGTCCACCGTCACGCCTCGCTCGGTGTAGGCCACGCCGGCCGCCTCCAGGTTGAGGCCCTCGATGTTGGGCACGCGGCCGATGGAGACCAGAATGGCATCTACTTCCAGTTGGCCGGGCTGGCCTTCCTGCTCATAATGCAGTACCCTTCCCGTCTCGGTCAACGTGACCTCCTGCAGGTCTGCGCCGCAGATGAATCGCACGCCATCGCGCCGAAACGCCTGCTCAACGATAGCGGCGGCCTCACGATCTTCCTTGGGCAAGAAGTGGTTATCCTTGATGAACACCGTCACCTCAGTGCCGAAGCGCGCAAAAGTCTGCGCCATCTCCGCGCCGATGGGGCCGCCGCCGATCACCGCCAGCCGCCGCGGCTGTTCGGTCAGTTGGAAGAGCGTTTCGTTGGTCATCGCAGAGCCGGCCTCGGCCAGGCCGGGGAGCGGCAGGGTGCGCGCCCGGCCGCCGGTGGCGATCAGGGCTTTGGCGAAGCGCAGCGTCTGCCGTTCCACCCCGTCGAAGACCTCGACCGTGTCGGGGCCCGTGAAGCGAGCCTCGCCCAGGAAGACCTCGACGCCGTCGCGCACCAGCCTTCCCATCGAATCATCATGGCTGATGTCGGCGCGCAGGTCCCGCATCCGCGCCATGATCGCGCCGAAATCCACCTGGACGCCCGCCGGCACGGTGACCCCCAGCTCGGCCGCCCGGCGCAGTTCGCCGATCACCTTCGCCGAGCGGATGATGCTCTTGGAGGGCACGCAGCCGAAGTTGAGGCAGTCGCCGCCCAGCAGATGGCGCTCGATCAAAGCGGCCTTGCCGCCCAGACCGGCCGTCCCCAGCGCGCCGACCAGCCCCGCGGCGCCCGCGCCGATGACGACCAGGTTGTAGCGGCCGTCGGCCCTGGGATTGCGCCAGTCCGCCGGGTGGGCGTTGGCCACCAGCCTGCGGTTGTACTCGTCCATGGGCGGTACGATCACCGACTGGTGGACGGTATCAGCCGCGTCGTTAGCTGACGCTGTCGCTTTCTTTCGCGGTTCGGTAGGGGTCATGATGAATTTGCTCCAGATAGGTTGGATTGTTTGTTCCTTAGTATTAGACGCTGCGAGCCGGCAATTGCTTACCTGGGCGGTTACTCCTGATATGCTGCGAAGTGATCTGTTTGCCAGGCGCGCCAGGATCAAGTAAAATGACCGTAGACACAAGGTTGTCGAGCAACCAAGAGGAACTTGAGCCATGAATCTGAACGAGCTGAAGTCGCAGGTAGCGCTGGGCGAAGACAGCCACCGCCAGTTCAAGCAGGACGTGACCAACGCCGATGCCCTGGCTGCGGAGATGGCAGCTTTCTCAAACTCTGAGGGCGGCGCGATCTATAGATGTTCAGATAAAGTTTCGTGATTCTGGGCGCCCTGCGGCTGGACAAAATCGGCAAGCGGTGTCATCCTATAGCGTAGCACAATCTGCGCGATCAGGAGGCATCGCTCATGCGCATCAGGATACGTCTGACCGATAATCTGCGGCAAGCCATGGTGGCACGTCTTCAGTGGGCTTACGAGCATGGCCAGTTGCGGTTGGTCAAGCGTATCCACGCCTTGCTCGCTATCGTTGAGGGCAAGGCGGTGGCGGAGGTGGCGGCACTACTCCACCTGGGTGAACAAACCGTGCGTGACTACATCTGCGCCTTCATCCGTATAGGCGTGGACAGCCTGAGCTACAAACGCCCCTCCGGGCGCCCGGCCAAGCTCACCAAGACCCAACGAAAGGAGTTGGCGGACTTGATCACGGCTGGCCCAGAAGCGGCTGGCTATACTTCGGCGTGCTGGAGTACGGTCATGATTCGGGACTGGATTCTGGATCGCTTTGGCGTGGAGTACCACCCACATTACCTGTGCGAGTTATTGGATGAGTTGGGTTTCTCCTTTCCGAAAGCCCGGTTTGTGTCGGATCATCTCGATGAAGCGGCGCGCCAACAGTGGTTAACGGAGACCTGGCCCGAGATTCGGCGGGTCGCGCAAGCGAAACAGGCCATGATCCTCTTCGGCGATGAAGCCAGCTTTGCCCAATGGGGCTCCTTGAGCTATACTTGGGCGCCCAAGGGGCACCAACCCACCGTCAAGACCAGCGGTAAACGCAAAGGCTACAAGGTCTTTGGCTTGATCGCCTTCGGCTCGGGACGCTTGTTCTGGAAAGGGCAAACCGACCGTTTCAACGCCGAAAGTTATAGGACGTTTCTGGAAGAAGTGCTGACCCAGACCCAGCAGCATCTCTTGCTCGTCCAAGATGGTGCCCGCTATCATACCAGCAAGGCCATGCAAGACTTCTTTGCGGCCCATGCCGACCGCCTGACCAAGTACCAGTTACCCTCCTACTCGCCGGACTTCAATCCGATTGAGTATCTGTGGCGCAACGTCAAAAAAGATGCGACGCACTTGAAGTACTTCGCAGACTTTGCAGACCTCAAGCAGAAGGTCGACAATACTTTGCAGCAGTTGACCGCCCTGCCCCAAGAGATCCTGGGCTTGATGGGCCTCTACTGCGAATCGCTCGGAACGGCGGTCTAGCCGTTCCCCGAAACTTTATCGGAACTACTATACCTGGGCGTGGCCGACGATGGTGGGCTGCCTGGCTTGAGCCGGGCCGATGTCGCGCGCATCAACCAGTTGATCGGCAACGCGGCCGCGCAGCACATCCGCAGCCCGATCACGGTGCAGACCGAAAACCTGGAGCTGGACAACGGGCGGCTGGTGATTGTGCTGACCGTGCCCAGGGGGATTGACAAGCCCTACTTCGACAAGAACGGCGTCATCTGGCTGAAGAGCGGCGCGGATAAGCGGTGCGTGAATTCCAAGGAAGAGCTGCATCGCCTGTTCCAAAGCGTTGACCAGTTTCATGCCGACGAACTGCCGACCAAAGCGGGCATTGACAAGCTGGACAAGCTGCGCTTCCGCGATTTCCTGCGCGATGTCTACAAGCAGGAGTTCCCCGATGCGGCCGAGGAACGCCTGACGCTGTTGCAGAACATGAATCTAGCCACCGACAGCGGCGTCCTCAACCTGACCGGGGTGCTGCTCTTTGCCGAGCGGCCGGAGTGGATTAAGCCGCAGTTCATTGTCAAAGCTATCCGTTATCCTGGCAATGCCATTCACGTCAGCGAGTATCTGGACAGCGAGGACTTTGCCGGGCCGCTGCCCCAGATGTTTGCCGGCGCCATGGCCTTTGTGATGCGCAATCTGCGCAAGGTGCAGGCCGGACAGGGCGTCAATGCGCCCGGCACACCGGAGATCCCACCCTCGGTCTTCGAGGAGCTCCTGGTCAACGCCCTGGCGCATCGCGACTACCTGATCAGCGCGCCGATCCGGCTGTTCATCTTCGACAACCGCATCGAGATCGTCAGCCCTGGCCATCT
>MNXL01000156.1:0-2121 GCA_001871755.1 Anaerolineae bacterium CG2_30_64_16 | reverse complement strand
TGCCCAACAACCTGACGGTAGCCAAGATTCGGGCTGGCAATTCCATCATCCGCAACCCGATCCTGGTGTCATATATCGCCAAGGGGCTGCTCCCCTACCGCGGCCTTGGCTCAGGCATCAAGCGGGCGCTGGAAGACTGGCCCGAGATCGACTTTACCGACGATCGCGAAGGGTGTTTGTTCACTGCAACAGTTCACCGAAAAGAGCTAATCGGTTCGGTGGAACCTGAGACTGGTTCGGAGAAAAGTTCGGAGACAACGAAAAGTTCACAGAAAAGTTCACAGAAAATCGAGGAACTCATGCAGGCTGATCCGGCGATCACCATTGCGGACCTTGTACGCAGCGTCGGCATCACAGACCGAGCTATCAAGAAACAGATCGAGAAGCTGAAGGTACAAGGGCGCATCCGTCGTATCGGCCCGGACAAAGGCGGTCACTGGGAGGTCGTCGAGTAATCCCCTCCAGCGACAAAGCCCCCCCATCCTGCGCCTCGACGAGAAACCCCATGTCGAGGCGCTTTTTTGCAATACCGCAAAACTCGCTATTGTCACCCCTTCGCTGCACCCCTCGATGTACCCTTCGACAGGCTCAGGATGCACTCGGGAGGAGCCTCAGGGCAGGCTCTGAGCGGATCAGCCCCGCGAGGTTCGGCGCGGCGAGAATCCAGCGAAGCATGTCCTGAGCAATGTCCTGAGCTGGTCGAAGGGTGAAGTCGAAGGGGGTCTCGTCGCGGCACGAGATTCCCTTCGGCCTGGCCCTTCGATAAACCCCTCGATGAACTCGGGAGGGGCCTCGGGAGGGGCCTCGGGAGGGGTCTCAGGAGGGGCCTCAGGGCAGGCTTCGCTGGATTCTCGCCGTTACGAGAGTTTAGGGGCAGACCCGCTCACGCAAAGCGTGACAGGCGGCGGGTAGTGATTTTTGCGGTATTGCGTCTACGCTGCATCTTGCATCAACTTGGCCACCAGCGCGGTCCAGCCGGTCTGGTGGCTGGCGCCCACGCCGGCGCCGGTGTCACCGTGGAAGTACTCGTAGAACAGCACGTAGTCGCGCCAGTTGGGGTCGGCCTGGAAGAGCGCCTCGCCGCCGAAGACCGGCCGGCGACCACCAGCATCTGCGTCCCGCAGGAAGATGCGCGCCAGCCGCCGGCACAGCGCGTCGGCTGCCTCGTCCAGAGTTACCTGCGAGCCCGAGCCGGTCGGAAGTTCGACCTTGAGCGAGTCACCGTAGTGGTGACCGTGCTTGCGCAGCGCCTCGACCATCAGGGTGTTCAGCGGGAACCAGATCGGCCCGCGCCAGTTGGAGTTGCCGCCGAACAGACCAGAGTTCGATTCGGCCGGCTGATAGTCCACCCGGTAGGTCTGGCCATTCACGCGCAACTCGTAGGGATGCTCCGCGTGATGCCGCGAGAGCGCGCGCAGGCCGTAGTCGGACAGGAACTCGCCGGAGTCGAAAACCCGGCCCAGGATGCGGGTCAGCTTGTCGCGGCTCAGGATGGACAACTGGTAGTGGTCATGTGCGCCCGCCTCGGTGAGGGATGCGACGTTCGCAATCAAGCCAGGGCGGTACTTGAGAAACCACTCCAGCCGGCTGCGGAAGCGCGGCAACCGCTCCAGGAGCTCGGGTTCCAGCGTCTCCACGGCCAACAGGGGCAGCAGTCCCACGAACGAGCGCACCTTGACCGGGGTGAAGCGGCCATCGGGTGTGTGGAGCACGTTGTAGAAGAAGCCATCCTCCTCGTCCCACAGGCTGACATCGGCGTCGCCCATGTGATAGAAGGCATCGGCGATGGTGATGAAGTGCTCGAAGAACTTGGTGGTCACGTCCTCGTAGGCCGGCCGGGTGCGCGCCAGCTCGAGGGCGATCGCCAGCATGTTCAGGCTGTACATCGCCATCCAGGCCGTGCCGTCCGCCTGCTCGATGTGGCCGCCTGTGGGCAGCGGCGCGCTGCGGTCGAACAGGCCGATGTTGTCCAGGCCGAGGAAGCCGCCCTGGAATACGTTGTGGCCGTCCGCGTCCACCCGGTTGACCCACCAGGTGAAGTTCAGCAGCAGCTTGTGGAAGATGCGTTCCAGGAAGTCGGAGTCCCCCTCGCCCCGCTGCTCCTTGTCAATCCGGTAGACT
>MNXL01000285.1 GCA_001871755.1 Anaerolineae bacterium CG2_30_64_16 | reverse complement strand
GTGGCTCGGTCAGGAGACCGGCCACAGCCACCCTGGATTATTGAGAGGATACTCGCCGTTCACGCTCTACCCCTGCCGGCCAGTAATCTTTTGATAGTCTTCCTCAGAACGCATCCGTGCAGCAAGTTGCAGCCGGTGGACCTCCTCGGTGTTCTCAGCAATCTCGCGGTCGATCTCACTGCGATGATCGTAATAATAGCTCAGGGCGTCATACACACAAGCGGGCAGCAGCGCCGGATGGACTTCCTCGGCGAACTTCTCTGGCGCCAGACCCAGTCGAACGTAGTCCACGACTACGTTCACCGGAGTGCCAGCACCCTTGACCACTGCCCGATCGCCCCACCGGGAAGTTTGGAATTCAATGTAGGGATGTATCGGCTGAAACTCACGGTGAAGCACTTCGTCGGCCAGTGCGTCGGGCGCACGGTTGGTCTGGCGGGCACGCCAGGCCAACAAATCATAGGTATGTGCAGACAGTTGAATTGTCGTCATCGCTTCACCCCCCCTGCTTGCCATCAGACTTAGTACTTGTAAAGAAATAATTCCGCACCTTGCTCGGGCCGCCGTTCGACAAGCTCGGAAGAGCCGCTCACGATGCGGTCTCCTGACCGAGCCCGCTTGTGCGCAGGACTTGTTTCTTTACAGCTACTTACTTTCACGCACTGATTATAGCACCCCTACCAGAACGAGACAAGCGGCAAAAACTGAAATGCGCTGCCCACGGTCACTTGCTGCGGCTCGGACCACGAGCCGACGTTGCCGGCCAGGTCACGCGCCCGCGCCCGCAGCCGCAACGCGCCGCAGGCCAGCGGCGGGAAATGGGCGTCGGTGAAAGCGGTGGCCTGAAGCCAATCCTTCCATGGCCCCCCATCCAGGCTGAACTGGACGTCGAACGATGCGATGCCGCTCCCGTCCTGGCCGGTCCAACTGACCGGGATCGGCGCGGCGGGCGGATAGCGCGCCGGCGCGGTCAAGGTGGCGGTCGGCGGCGTCGTGTCGAAACGCCACGTCTCCTGGCCGATGACCGAGCGCAGCCCGGCGTGGTCGAGCGCGTAGTAGCGCACGATGACGTCACCCTCGCCGGACAGGCTCACCGGCCCCGCGTACGGCTGCCAGGTTTCCGCCTGGGTAGAGAAGGGCCCGGGGCGCGCCAGCGCTGGCGAACCGGCCGATTCGCGCTGGCCGGGACCGGTCTGCGCGTACCAGATTCCCGCGACCCCGGCCGTCGCGTCCTCGGCCCACAGGGTGACTGTGGCCGCCGCGGTGATCCAGCCAGCCGCGTTCGGCGTACCGTCCAGGGTAGCGTGGACCACCGGCGAGGTCAGATCCACGCGCACCGGCCAGGCCGGGCTGGTCGAGCGCCAGCCCAGGAGATCGGCGACGCGCCACTGGACGCGGTTGTTCCCGCTCCCTTCAGCTCCCGGCCAGGCCAAAGTGAATTCAGCCGTCAGGTCCGGCAAGGCCGTGGCGCTCGCCAGTTGCCAGGGGCTCCAACTCACCCCCGCGTCGGCCGACCAGCGCGCTTCCGCGCTCTCCAGCGCGATGCCGCTCAGGTCGTCGGTCGCGCGGGCGACGATGGACGGGTGTGCGGTCGTGGTGACCCAGCCGGAGGGCGCGAGCAGCCTCCAATCCCCCGGCGGCGTGACGTCGAGCAGCTCGGTGGTCCCAACCAGGTCGGCCGATGGGTTGCCGGCGCCGTCCAACAGCTTGACCAGCACGGTCTGCGGGCCGACCCGGCGTTCCAGCGCATACGGCAGGTCACTCTGGAACGGTTGTGGCCCAGAAAGGACGCGCACCCGGTCCAACGCGATCTCAGCGCCCCCGCTGGAGATCAACCGGACGCCGAGCCCGCCGCTGGCCTCCGGCGCCAGCCAGAAATCGATGGGGAACTCCTGGTAAACGCCGGTCTGCCGGAAGTCGCCCGGCCACAGGTCGATAAAGCCGAGCAACGCGCCGCTGACAGCGTCAAACAGCTCGACCCGCGCGTCGGCCGGGGGAGACGCTGCGCTGTGAACCGCGGGCTGCCCGATCCGCAGGCGGGCGAACGCCTGGTAGATGCGGTCCACGGGCAACGGCCCGGCATAGGTCGCGCTCCAGCGACTCGCCGCGCCGGCCGGGAGCACGAGCGCCTGGCCGCTCAGCGCGGCCGGGTCCGGCACGCGAGCGCCCTCGCCGCTCTCCCTCGCAAAGGCGGTTGCTGGTGTCTGCCAGTCAGCGCCGGCTGCGGCGGCCGCCAGCGCGCTGCCTTCGCGATCAGTCCCCGAAATGTGCAGCGTGACGGTGAGAGAATCGGCTTGCGCGGGCAGGGTGAGCCCTCCCTCGGGCGGGATGCGGTCCGCGCCGGCCAGGACGAGCGTGTGGGTGAAGACGCCCGTGCTGGCAGTCAGGGTCACAGGCCGCGAGATCGCGTCCTCGAACGGCCACGCTGCCCCCCAGCCGTTGCTCGCGTCCGTATCAATGGCAATCCAGCCCGGCGCCCGGAAGGTCACGGTGACCGTCTCGGTGGGCGCGAACGCCGCGTGGGCCGTGATGCGAGTGGTCGCCCCGGTGAGCCAGGCGCCGGGCCAGGGGATGAGCAGGGCCAGGTTGGGGGTGACGCCGCTCGGGTCTACCACCTGCGCGCCGGTGTAGTAATGCGCCAGGATCTGGATGGCGTTCCAGCCGTGCCAGGCGGCCCAACGATATGCGCCCCATTGCGACAGGCCGTGCCCGTGGCCATGCCGCGCCTGGCCCAAAGACACCGGGTCGAGCACGGAGCGCAGATAGGGCAATCCGCCATCGACCGTGGGATGGCCGTTCTCCGCGCTGTACTGCGCAAGGATCAGCGCGTCCTCGTAGGCCAGGTATTGGCCGGCGGTGGCCGCAGCCGCAGCATCGGTGCTGCCATAGCGGCGGTCACACATCACCTGGTCCACGGCCCAATCGGTAATGTCATAGGTCGCGGCCGGCGCGGCCAGGGCGATCGACCGCCAGGCGTAGGTGCGGGCCGCGATCGCCTGCGCCTGGAGCGTCGCTGCGGGCCAACTCGGGTAGACCTCGGCCGGCAGCACGCGCGCGACGTACTCCTCGAAGGGCAACACCGTCACGGCCCAAGCAGGCAGGTCGCGGCAACTGTTGTCCGGGTGGTGGGCGACGCGGATGGTGGCGGGGGGTTGAAGGCTGGAAGCTGGAAGCTGGATACTGGATACCGAAAGCTGGAAGCTGGAAGCTGGATACTGGGTATTGGGTATTGGGTATTGGGTATTGGGCGCGGGCAGTGAATGGGATGGGTTATTGAACCAGGCTGCGTCGGCTTTCTCGGGGGCGACCTGTGCGCTGGCGGTGAACGTATGGAGATCCACTACCCAACGGCGGCTCTGTGCGGCGGTTTCTGTGCCGGTGGGCGCGGCAAGCACGGTGACACGGCGACCGTCGGGGGACCAGCGCGGCCGGCTGAAGTGCTCGCTCTCGCCGCGCAGGACGAGGCGCGGCGGGTCATCTCCGGCCGTCAGCCACAGCTCGGGCGCGGGGCCGGGCGTCAACCACGCGATGGCTTCATCGGTCGGGCTGGCAAAGGCGTGCGCGGCGGGTGGCGCCGGGCTAGCTGGCTGGCTCCCCGTCTCAGGGACCGAGGTCTGGCCGCGTGCCGGGGGGCATGCCGGGATGAGTGTCCAGAGCAGAGCCAACGCGAGCACGATCAAGGGGCGTTTCATAGAGATATGGCAGCGTGAAAATGATGACTCATATCAGGATCGCCAGGTCAGGCGCCAGGCACTTCCAAAAGTGCCTGGCGCCTCATGTGAGTCTATTCCCAGGATAGATAGCCATGCCGGGCGCGGCGCCACGATGAATGAAAACATCCCTCACCGCTCGGGCCGCCGTTCGACAGGCTCACGATGCAGTCTCCTGACCGCGCCCGCCGTGGCAGGGGACGAGGTGGCTCGGTCGCAGACATCATCGTGAGCGGCTCTTCCGAGCTTGTCGAACGGCGGCCACAGTAAGGGATTCGTGGTTTTCCCCATTCGCTGGTACTTTCTCAATAATCCGGGGCGTTCAACGTAGACCTGTCAGGTTTCTGGCCATCTGTGCAACCTGTGCGATGCGCAACAGAAACCTGACAGGTCTTCCCCAAGTTATTGAGAGGATACATTCGCTGTGTATTCTCAGGCCAGGATGTCCCGCAGCAGTGGCCGCAGTTCGCGCGGGATGACGAACACGCTTTGTCCCTCGATGGCGCCCTCGAACAGCAGGCCGCGCGTCCGCAACCGGCCTGCGGTGGTCTTGGATTGTGTCGCGTGGTGTTCCAGGTAGGGTGAATCCTTCTGATCGTCGCCGTGCGCGGCGACAAATGCCTGCCGGTCCATGATCCCACCATGACCCAGGATGTCGTCCAGCGCGGCGCGCTCGGCGTCGGTGAGCCCATCGACGATGATGGCCAGATAGCCAGCGTCGGCCAGCAGACTCATCAAATAGTCGCGGAGTTGCGCCTTCTTGTAGGTCGAAACCCCACTCAGCCCAAGCACCTGGCGGATGCCGATCATGTCGCCCTTGGTCAGCAACCCAAAGCAATCGGCCAGGGTCGGGTCAGCCGGGAGCGGCGCGTTCTGCCGGCGTTGCCTGTATCGGTCAGCTTGCTCGCGCCAGAGGTCACTCCATCTGGCCATCCCCTTCAGCAGGGTCAGCCTGTCGAGCAGGGGGGCGATGTCGGGGTCATCTTCGTTGATCTGTTTGGCGGCTTCCAGATGGTGGATCGCCGTGTCGTACTGTTGTTCTTCAGTGGCGATCCGGGCCATGGCTTTCTGGTACACGACGAAGCCGAGCGGATGCCATTGTTCAATGGTGTGCAACGGTTCCATCCACTTCTTGGCCGCGTCCACGCCCTCCTTGTAGAGCGCCCGGAGGGCGCGGGCTGTTCGAGGGAACGGGTAGAGGGGATCGATGGCCAGGGCCTTGTCCACATAGGCGTCGGCGCGCGCCGTGTCACCACGCTTCGTATAGATGACGGCCAGGTTGTTGTAGGCTTCCTTGGCGTTCGGCACGATCTTGAGCATCGCTTCGTAGAGCCGTTCAGCGTCGGCGAGCCGGTCTTCCCGCTGAGCCATCACGGCCTGCTCGTACAGGTCCCATGCCTGTTGCGGATAGTCCGGCACGAACTCGTCTGATATCTCGTACAGGGCGGCTTGGACAGGCTGGCGCACGCCGTTGATCCACATCTCGACCTGGGCGCCGCGTGACAGGATGCCGGTTTGCTGCATGATCCGCAGCGCTGCCATGCGATCGTCTTGCTCGCCAGGCTGCCCGGAAACGAATTCATGCAACGCGGCAACCGCGTCAGGGGTGCGGAGGGCCGCCAGCAACTCCACCATCGGCAGCACTGATTTGGGCGCCTCATAGAGCATTTTGCGGGCGACGAGGGGGAGTTGTGGGAATCGGCGCCCCAACTCGGCCCAGGCGCGGTCATCGCGCTTCTCGGCTTGCTCGTCCTGGAGCATCTGGTTGATGGCTGTCTCGATGGCAGCGCGGTCAATCAGGTCGACGTAGTGGGTGTGGGAGAAGCGATCGGCGATCCCCAGTCCTGTCTGGCCATCTTGCACGGCCTCCAACGTTTCTTGCAGGATCTGTGACTTCACTCCGGCCTGCT
>MNXL01000399.1 GCA_001871755.1 Anaerolineae bacterium CG2_30_64_16 | reverse complement strand
GTTAACGCCGCCGGCCATTGTAACCGACACCACGCACCGGACGGCATGCCCGTGTTAGTATAGTATTACCCCGCGACATTTGCGTTGATCGCGAGAATCTTCCTTACCACGAAGACACCAAGACACAAAGCTTTTGAGACCTTCGTGTTTTTGTGCCCTTTCGACAGGCTCAAGACATGCTTTGTGGTGATCGGTTCGGTTGCGGCAGGAGGCCGCGCTATTGGAGTACTGCAGAATCCACTTTGTCACCCCTTCGTTGCACTCAGGGCAAGCCTTCGGCCTTGAGGGCCTCAGCCCGAAGGCTCTGAGCGAAGCCGAAGGGGTCTCGCCGCGGCATGAGAACCTGTTCCTTCACTACGTTCAGAGCCTGCCCTGAGGCCCCTCCCGAGTTCAGCGAGGGGTGCAACGAAGGGACAGGCTCTGAGTGCAATGCAGGGATTCTTCGCTAGATTCTCGCCGTCACGAAAGGTTCGGATCCAACCCGCTCAGAATGACAGCCGCCTGGAAGCGCACTCCGTGACCGTGGCGAGTATACCTGAACGCTTATGTCTCCGTGTCCATGATCTAATATCAGAAGGTGAGCGACTAAGCGATGTGGCTAAGAGTTTTGCTGGCGGCGGTGGTAGGATACCTGCTGGGCGCCATCCCATTCGGCTATCTGGTGGGCAAGGCGTGGGGTGTCGACGTGCTACGGCACGGGAGTGGGCGCACCGGCGGCACAAACGTGTGGCGGGCTACCGGCCAGGTATTGCCGCCCCTGCTCAGCGGCCTGGGGGACGTGGCGAAGGGGGTGGCTGCTGTGTTGATCGGCCGCTATCTGTTTGGCTCAGAGCTGGCGGCCGCACTGGCCGGCGCGGCCGCGGTGGCAGGTCACAATTGGTCGGTGATGCTGGGCTGGCGAGGCGGCGCGGGCGGCGCGACCGCGGCCGCGGCGTTGGTTGCCCTGTCACCTCTGGCCGGCGTGATCGTGGTGCCGATTGCCGCGGTGATTATCTACATTTCACATTTCGCGTCGCTGGGCACCTTGACGGTGGGCGTAGGTGGGTTGGTGGCGCTGGCCGCGCTGACCGCGATGACGCCGGCCGGCCATCCCTGGCTGCATGTGATCTACGGGGTGGGCGCCGCGGCCAGCGTGACGCTGGCGCTCCTCCCCAATCTCCGGCGCCTGGCCGAGGGCACGGAACGCCGCATCACGTTGTGGTGATCGCGGCGCGGTGCGAGCACCTGTTCCTTGTGAAATGAACGGGAACCTGGATGCCCGATAGAGGCATTCGGGCATGACGGCTGAGTAGTAGTTACGATGTCACTTTGACAAGGGTCCGGGCGTGTGATATGGTGGGCTGGACATAGAAAGGGTGGCTCATGTCCAATACAAGTGCTCGGGCCGGTCTCCTGACCGTGCCCGCTTTGCACCCATTCCAGACATGCGCCAAAAGAGTTTGAAGGGCGCCAGTACCTTCATTGATCACTACAGGAGGTCGATTCGATGAAAGAGATGACCCGATCCAATCTGGAAGCGGCATTTGCCGGTGAGAGCCAGGCGCACATGAAATACCTGATCTTTGCCGACCTGGCGGAGCGGGAGGGCCTGGCCCACGTGGCGCGTTTGTTCCGCGCGGCGTCTTTTTCCGAGCAGATGCACGCGACCAATCATCTCCGGGCGCTGGGCGCCATGGGGAAGACCGGCGAGAATCTCAAGGTCGCCCTGGGCGGGGAGACTTTCGAGATCGCGGAGATGTATCCGGCCTACATGGCTGTTGCCGAGGCGCAGGGCGAGACCCGGGCAACGCGCACGATGGCTCACGCCCTGGAGGCAGAGAAGACGCACGCCGCACTTTACACCAAGGCCAGCGAGGCGGTGGCGGCCGGTAAGGACATCGACCTGGCGCCCACCTTTGTCTGCGATGTCTGTGGCTACACGGTGGAAGGGGAGGCGCCGGAGCGCTGCCCGCTGTGTGGCGCGACGCACTCGCATTTCCGCCAGTTCTAGTCAGCATGCCCGAAGAGGCTGAGAAACCCGGCTTTTGGACAGCGGCCGGGTTTTTCGCGTCTTGACCACCTTGACATCGTTGTATTCACGTGTCCTCTTAGTTTTTCGGGGTGTGCTGGGGCCGTCGTTCGACACGTTCACGATGCAGTCTGTGACCGGGCCATCGGCTGCCTCGCTGGAGCAACCAAATTGGGCCGCCGAGGCGGACACGGTCAGGAGACCGGCCCGAGCCAGCCGAAGGAATCGCCCCTATCCGATAGAACGTCGAACGAAAGGATTGTCTTGTCATGGCCCAATACGTTGCCGCAGTGGATCAAGGGACGACCAGCACCCGCTGCATGATCTTCAACCGTGCCGGCGCAGCGGTCGCCATCCATCAGCTTGAGCATCAGCAGATCTACCCCAGGCCGGGGTGGGTCGAACACGATCCGCTGGAGGTGCTGGCGAACACCCGGCAGGTGGTCGATGCCGCGCTGGTGAAGGCCGGCCTGGCGCCGGCCGACCTGGCCGCGCTCGGGGTCACCAACCAGCGGGAAACGACGGTGGTGTGGAACCCGAAGACCGGTCAGCCCTACTACAACGCGATTGTCTGGCAGGATACCCGCACCGACAAGACCTGCCAGGATCTGGCGCGGGCGGGCGGGCAGGAGCGCTTTCGAGAGGCGGTCGGGTTGCCGCTGGCGACCTACTTTTCCGGCCCCAAGATCAAATGGATCCTCGACAACGTGCCCGGTGTGCGCGCTGCGGCGGCGCGGGGCGAGGCCGTCTTTGGCAACATGGACACCTGGGTGATTTGGAACATGACCGGAGGTGCTAATGGCGGCGCGCACATCACCGACGTCACCAACGCCAGCCGGACGATGTTGATGGACCTGCGCACCCTGAACTGGGACCCTGGCATCTTGCAGATCATGGGTATCCCGCGCCAGATGCTGCCGGAGATCCGACCATCCAGCGACCCGGACGTCTACGGCTATGCCCTGGGCCAGGTCCCCGTTTGCGGCGACCTGGGCGACCAGCAGGCAGCCACGGTCGGGCAGACCTGTTTCGGTGTGGGTGAGGCCAAGAACACCTACGGCACCGGCTGCTTCATGATCCTCAACACCGGCGCCGAGATCATCCCCAGCAAGAGCGGCTTGTTGACGACCGTGGGCTACAAGTTCGGCAAGCAGCCAGCGACCTACGCGCTGGAGGGGTCTATCGCGATCACAGGTGCGCTGGTGCAGTGGCTGCGCGACAACCTGGACTTCTTCGACTTCTCAGCGCACGTGGAGGACTACGCCAAACAGGTTTCAGATAGTGGCGGCATCTACATTGTGCCGGCGTTCTCCGGGCTTTTTGCGCCTTACTGGCAGTCTGATGCCCGTGGCGTGATCGTGGGCCTGACCCGTTTCATCAACAAGAGCCACATCTGCCGGGCTGCGTTGGAGGCCACGGCCTTTCAGACGCGCGAGGTGCTGGACGCCATGGAGGCGGACTCGGGCGTCAAGCTGACCGCGCTCAAAGTCGACGGCGGCATGGTGCACAACGACACCCTGATGCAGTTTCAGTCCGATATCCTGGGCGTGCCGGTCGTGCGGCCGGTCGTGGCCGAGACGACCGCGCTGGGCGCGGCCTATGCGGCCGGCCTGGCCACAGGTTACTGGAACAGCCTGGACGATCTGCGCCGCAACTGGCAGGTGGATCATACCTGGGAGCCGCGGATGGGCGAGCTAGAGCGCGCCAGGCTCTACGCCGGCTGGCTCAAGGCCGTCCAACGGACGATGCATTGGTTGGAGGAATGAGCAGATGGCAGATGGCGGATGGCAGATGGCAGATGGCGGATGGCGGATGGCAGATGGCGGATGGCGAATGGCAAAGGGGCGATTCACCCCGTCACCTTGTCACCTTGTCACCTTGTCACCTTGTCACCCTGTCACCGTGTCACCCTGTCACCTTGCCAGGAAAGTGGAGAGTAGTGGATGAATGAGGCGTATGATGTTCTCGTCATCGGTGGCGGCGTGACCGGCGGTGGTACCGCGCTGGACCTGGTGCTGCGCGGGCTGCGGGTGGCCCTGATCGAGCGCGGCGATCTGGCGGCCGGCACGTCGGGGCGCTATCACGGGCTGCTGCACTCGGGCGGTCGGTACGCCGTCCGCGATCCCGAATCGGCGCGCGAATGCATCGAGGAGAACCGCATCCTGCGACGCATCGTGCCTCACGCCGTGGAAAACACCGGCGGACTCTTCGTCACCACGCCGTACGATGACCCCGATTATGGCGACACCTGGCTGGCCGCGTGTCACGCGTGCGACATCGAGGCCGAAGAGATTCCCGTCTCGGCCGCGCTCAAGCTGGAGCCGGCGCTCAACCCTGCCATTTCGCGGGCGTTCCGCGTGCCGGATGGCTCGTGCGATTCCTTCGACATGTTGTCCGCGATGAAGGCCGCGATCCACGCTCACGGCAGCCAGGTGTACACCTATCACCAGGTCACCGGATTGATCGTCGAGGGCGGCAAGGTGACCGGTGCGCGGGTTCGCAACGCGCGCACGCGCGAGGAGAAGATCCTGCACGCGGCGTTGGTCGTCAACGCGGCCGGCCCCTGGGCGGGCCAGATCGCGGACATGGCCGGGTGCCCCGTGACTGTGCGCCCCAGCAAGGGTACCATGGTGGCCATGGCCTACCGCTTCGTCAACACCGTCATCAATCGCTGCCACCCGCCCGGCGACGGCGATATTCTGGTCCCGGTCGGCACGGTCGCGGTCATCGGCACCACCTCTGTCACGGTTGATGACCCGAACGACACGCGCGTCGAGCCCTGGGAGGTTCAGCGGATGCTGGACGAGGGGGACAAGCTGATCCCAGGGTTCAGCCAGGTCCGGGCGTTGCGCGCCTGGGCCGGCGTGCGGCCGCTTTACGAAGAAGAGGGCCAGGCCGGCGGGCGGGAGGCCAAACGGACCTTTGCGGTGCTTGACCATGCATCGCGTGATGGCGTGGCCGGCCTGATCACCGTGGTGGGCGGCAAGCTGACCACCTACCGCCTGATGGCCGAGAAGGCCGCGGACGTGGTCTGCGCGCAACTGGGCGTGAGCGCGGCGTGCGTGACGAGGGGATTTCGGATTTCGGATTTCGGATTTCGGATTGGGCAACATGCAACATCTGCCACCGCTCTTCCTATCCGCAATCTGCAATCCGCAATCCGCACTCACACCCTGGGGCATCGCCTGGCGGAGTTGGAGGCCGCGCCGGCCCAGGACGGGTTGATCTGCGAGTGTGAGCTGGTCACGCGAGAGCAGATCGAGCAGGCCGCGCGTGAACACCCGGATGCGGTCGCGCCGTGGGTGTTGGACGACCTGCGGCGGGATCTGCGGCTGGGCATGGGGCCGTGCCAGGGCGGGTTCTGCGGCTATCGCGCCGCGGCGATCCTGAACGAAGCCGCCGGCCTGGATGCCGGCCAGGCCACCCGCGCGCTGGCGGACTTCGCCCAGCGCCGCTGGAAGGGTCAGCGACCGCTGTTGTGGGGGCAGGGGCTGCGCCAGGCGCTGCTCGACGAGCAGATCTATTGCGGCGTGTTGGGGTTGGACCGGTTGGCAGGGATCAATGATCAACCTGGGCGTCAAGAGTTACTTTAACGCCCGACTTGCGGATGTATCGAGGCGTTCATGGACGACATTCTTGTCATCGGCGCGGGGCCGGCGGGATTATTGGCCGCCTGGAGCGCACGGCAGCGCGGCGCCACCGTGCGGCTGGTAGCGGCCGGGATCGGCAGCACCCACGTGATGCCCGGCTGGGTCGGCGTGTTGCAGACGGATGGCGACCTGTTCGCGGCGCTGACGGAGTGGATCGCCGGGCATCCGGCCCATCCGTATGCGTTGACCGGCCTGGACGCGCTGAACGGCGGGGTCGCGGCGTTCCGAGAGGTCTGTGGGCAAGCGGGTTTGCACTACGTGGGGGACCCTGCGTCAGGCTCGAACTTTCGGCTGCCTACTGCGCTGGGCGCGGCCCAGGTCGCGGCCCTGGCGCCGGAAAGTTTTGCGGCCGGCGACTTGCGCCAGCGGGGTGACATGCTGATCGCGGGGCTGGCTGGCTGGCGCGATTTCTACCCCAGGCTGTGCGCCGAGAATCTGAGCCGCCAGGGGTACCCGGCCCAGGGCGTGACCTTCGACCTGCCCGAGATGCGGGCGCTGAGCCGTTTCGATGCCACGCCGGTGGGGTTGGCGCGCTTGTTCGATCGGCCCGAGGTGCGCGAGCGGGTCGCCGGCCAGATCAGGCCCCGGTTGGATGGCGCGGCGCGCGTCGGGCTGCCCGCGGTGATCGGGTATGTGTCGGTCGCGGAGGCGTGGCGTGACCTGCAAGATCGCCTGGGCGTGCCGCTCTTCGAGATCCCGACCTTGCCGCCGAGTGTGCCGGGGATCCGGGTCTTCGACGCGTTCAAGCAGGCGTTGCGCCAGGCCGGCGTGCCCATCTTTCTCGACATGACCGCGACCCGAGGGATCGTGGAGGGGGACCGGTTGA
>MNXL01000237.1 GCA_001871755.1 Anaerolineae bacterium CG2_30_64_16 | reverse complement strand
GCCGATCAAGCCCAAAGCGCACAAGCTGGTGTTGGGGGATAATAGCCAGGTGGGGATTCTGTAGCAGGGGGCAGGAGGCAGGGGGCAGGAGGCAAAAGGCAAGAGGCAAAGGGCAATCGCAAATCCGAAATCCGAAATCCGAAATCGGCCATCGGCCATCGGCCCGAAAGGATACGACCTTCCATGCAAAACCTCATGGTCACCGGCGGCGCCGGGTTCATCGGCTCCAACTTCGTGCGCTACATGCTGGACAAATACCCGGACTACAACATCCTGGTCTACGACAAGCTGACCTACGCCGGCAACCCGGACAATTTGCTGGATGTGGACGACGACCCCCGCTACAGCTTCGTCCAGGCCGACATCTGCGACGCGCAGGCGGTGGCCGCGGCGATCAAGGCGCATCAAATAGATACTATTATTAATTTCGCGGCGGAAAGCGTGGTTGCAGATACCTTCATTCCGATTCATTATGGCCATGGCATCAGGCTAATGACGGCGGAAGAGCTGTTTGCCACTTACGCAGCAAAACGTGGGACAACAACCGACGCGCGCGGTGTCGAGATCGTTGAACCGAATCTGCCTCTCTTTGCCATGGCATTTCGTAATGGCATGGGGCAGTGGCTGCGGATCACTCACATCACGCGCCATCAATATCAGGGTAAGGTCGTCAGGTTGCGCCAGAAGTGGGGCCAGGTCACTGTGACCCCTAATCACTCGCTGTATGACGCTGATGCGCAGCTCGTTGCAGCGGCAGCTAACCCCGAAATGCTGGCGGTGCGTAAAGTCAATGTAGATCGCAGCAGGCATCGCGAGTATTTGGAGATCCATCTGCCAGGCATTAATTCTATCGATGGCTTGCTTTATGCACAAACTGCCGATGGTAGAACCCGGTCACGCGATGTGTATGTGAGACAGTCTCTACGGGGCGACGCTCTGCTGGCACTCATGCGCTTCCTAGGGGCGTACGTTGCGGAGGGAAATGCGCTCTTCAACAAGGCCAATGGCGGCTGGCAGGTTTGCATCGCCAATAACGATTTGGAGTTCCTGAGACAGCTTCAACGAGACGCTGAGTTGTTCACGAATACTGCCGGCGCCATTACGGAACGTGCTTATCCCAACAGCCATCAACTGACATTCTGTTCTCATATTCTTTATCTGCTGGTGACACATCTATGCGGCGCGCATTCCTACGAAAAGCAAGTACCCGATGTCCTTTATACACTATCGGATGAATACAAACAGGCGTTTCTTGAGAGCTATCTGCGCGGCGACGGCAATACCCAGCACTACAAGACGGTTGAGTCACGGCGGCTGACGACCGTTTCTCCCAAACTCGCGGCCGGAATAGGGCTTTTGCTGAGCCTGATGAACCTGGATTACTCCATCGGTTATCGTGACTTCGAGGATCATGAGAATTGGCAACCAGCCTACTCGCTTTACATCGTATCGAATTATGATACACGCGCCACGCGAAAGCTGGATGAGCTAGACTACGATGGTTTCGTATACGATCTGACCGTTGAAGGTGCCCATAACTTCGCCGCCGGCATTGGGAACATTGTCGTCCATAACACCCATGTAGACCGTTCGATCATGGACCCGGACGCGTTCATCAAGACCGATGTCTACGGCACATACGTCCTGCTGGAGGCCGCGCGGCAGCTAAAATTGGAACGCTATCACCAGATCAGCAGCGATGAGGTCTACGGCCACGTGCCCGGCGACCACCGCTCGCTGGAGACTGACCCGGTGGTCCCCCGCAGCCCTTATGCGGCCAGCAAGACCAGCGGCGATCTGATGACCATCGCCTACCACGTCACTTACGGCCTGCCGGTGACCATCACGCGCGGCGCCAACAACATCGGGCCATATCAGTACCCGGAAAAGGTGATCCCGCTCTTCGTCACCAACGCCATCGACGACCTGCCGCTGCCGGTCTATGGTGACGGCAAGCAGCGCCGCGACTACCAGTTCGTGCTCGATCATTGCGAGGGGATCGACCTGGTCCTGCACCAGGGCGAAATCGGCGAGATCTACAACATCGGGACCGGCGGCGAGATGGAGAACCTGGCCATGGTCGAGATTCTGCTGGACGAGCTGGGCAAGCCGCGCAGCCTGATCCGGCACGTGGAGGACCGGCCCGGCCACGACCGCCGCTATTGCCTGAACGTGGACAAGCTCAAGGGGTTGGGGTGGCGGCCGCGGCATAGCCATGAGGAGGCGATCCGGGCCACCGTGCGCTGGTACGTCGCCAACGAATGGTGGTGGCGCAAGATCAAGTCCGGCGAGTTCAAGGAGTATTACCGCCAGCTCTATAGTGGGCGCAAGGTCATCAGCTCGAACGCCCAGGGTGAATAAACACGCTGGGGGTGGCAGACCGCTGGGGCCGGTTTGCAACCGTGCCCCTGGTGGCGGATGAAGAAGGTGGCTCGGTCGCAGACATCATCGTGAGCGCTGTCGAACGGCGGCCACAGCGATTCAAGACCGTTCTTCAGTGCAGGGGAAAACCAGTGATCGCGACTACAGTCAAAATGTACGGGGATCTCATGGTGTTTGCCGGCACGGCCAACACAGAGCTGGCCGTGGCCGTGGCGAACCATCTCCAGGTGCAGTTGGGCGGCCGGGACGTTAAGCGATTCCCGAACAGCAACACCTTCGTGCGCCTGCATCAGAGCGTGCGCGGCAAAGATGTCTTCCTGATTCAGCCGACCTCCGCGCCCGTCAACGAGAACTTGATGGAGCTGCTGATCTTCATCGACACGCTGCGGCGGGACTCAGCCGGTCGTGTCACGGCCGTCGTGCCGTACTACGGTTACGGTCGCACCGACAAAAAGGATCAGCCGCGCGTCCCCATCACGGCCCGGCTGGTGGCCGACCTGATCGCAGTCGCGGGCGCGGATCGCTTCGTCACGCTGGACCTGCACGCCAAGCAGATCCAGGGCTTCTTCTCGATCCCGTCCGACGAGATCCCGGCTCTTGGTCTGTTCATCGAGCACTTCAAGGCCCACCCGATCCCCAACGCGGTCGTCCTCGCTCCCGACATCGGTGCACTGCGCCGCGCGCGCAATTTCGCCGAACGCCTTGACCTGCCGCTCGCGGTGATCGAGAAGCGCCGGTCGCCGGACGGCAAGCGCACCGAGGTGTTCAACCTGATCGGCGACGTCGCCGGGAAAAACGTCATCATCGTAGATGACGAGATCGACACCGCGGGCACCCTCACTCGCGCGGCCGGGTTCGTGAAACAAGAGGGGGCGCTGGATATCGTCGCCTGCGCCACCCACCCGGTTCTCTCCGAGGACGCGGCCGACACGCTCCGGGAGAGCGTGTTGCGTGAAGTCGTGGTGTGCGACACGGTGCACATCCCGAAAGAAAAATCGGGGCGTTGCGGCGACAAGCTTAAAGTGATCCCCGTCGCAGCGCTCCTGGCCGATGTCATCCAGCGTATCCACGAAGGGCGCTCCGTGGGCGAGCTGTTCGACGAATAAGAATTGAAATGGTATAATTCTCTTGCAGCTTGAAACCAACCCATAACGTTTGCGCCAGAGTTGCCCTCCAGCGCAGACGTGCCACAACACGCAACCCGAGAGCACCTATGTTCAAAAACCTGGTTAAAAAAGTCTTCGGCGACCCCAACGAACGCGAGATCAAGCGCCTGCAACCGGTCGTGGACGAGATCAACGCGTTGGGGCCCGAATTCGAGCGCATGAGCGACGACGAGCTACGCGCCCAGACCGCTGCGTTCCGCGCCCAGATCGCCGACCACGTGGGGAACCTGCGCCGGGAGGTGCGAGTCGCGCGCGAGCAATGGCTCCAAGAACCTGATGCGACCATCCAGATGCAGATGAAGGTCGAAGTCGGCCGGCTGGAACGCGAGCTCAAGGCCGCTGAGACCGAGGTGATGGCAGAGATCATGCCCCGGGCGTTTGCGGCTGTCCGCGAAGCCGCCAGCCGCACCATCGGCCTGCGCCCCTACGACGTCCAGCTCATCGGCGGGATGGTGCTGCACGAGAGCAAGATCGCCGAGATGAAGACCGGCGAAGGCAAGACCCTGGTCGCGGTTTTGCCGCTCTATCTCAACGCGCTCACCGGGCGGGGCGCCCACCTGGTGACCCCCAACGACTACCTCTCCAAATACGGCGTGCAATGGATGGGGCCGGTCTATCACCTGCTGGGGGTCAGCGTCGGCGTGATCCAATCCGCCGCCGCCAACCCGGAGATGGGCTCCTTCCTTTTTGACCCGGACTTCCCCGCGGCCGACGACCGCTACCAGCGCCTGCGCCCTGTCAGTCGAAGCGAAGCGTACCGGGCCGACATCACCTACGGCACCAACAACGAGTTCGGGTTCGACTACTTGCGCGATAACATGGTGCAGGACCTGGCGCAATGCGCCCAGCGCGAGCTGCACTACGCCATCGTCGACGAGGTGGACAACATCCTGATCGACGAGGCCCGCACCCCGTTGATCATCTCCGGGCAGGCGCAGGAATCATCCGAAAACTACGCGAAATTCGCCAGGATCGTCGAGCGGCTGGCGCCAGAGCGCGATTACGCGGTGGACGAAAAGGATCGCATCGCCACCCTGACCGAAGATGGCATCGCCCGGGTGGAGTCGTTGGTAGGCCTGGCGGCTGGGGAAAACCTGTACGACAGCGAACATTACGAGCTGACTCCCTATCTGGACAACGCCCTGCGCGCCAACGTGCTGTACAAACTCGACCGCGACTACATCGTCAAAGATGGCGAGGTAATCATCGTGGACGAGTTTACCGGCCGCTTGATGTATGGCCGGCGCTTCTCCGAGGGGCTGCACCAGGCCATCGAAGCCAAGGAAGGTGTCCGGGTCCAGCGCGAATCACTGACCCTGGCCACCATCACCTTCCAGAACTACTTCCGCATGTACAACAAACTGGCCGGCATGACCGGCACCGCGCTGACCGAAGCGGAGGAGTTCGGCCGGATCTATAACCTGGAAGTGATCGCGATCCCTACCGACCGACCAGTGATCCGCGTCGACCATCCCGACCAGGTGTACAAATCTCAGCGCGTCAAGTTCAAGGCCGTGGTCAACGAGATCGAAGCCGCGCACAAGCACGGCCAGCCAGTCCTGGTGGGCACGGTGGCCATCGAAACCTCCGAGATGCTGTCCGACATGCTGCGCCGCCGCGGAGTCCCCCACAACGTGCTGAACGCCAAGCAGCACGAACGGGAAGCCGGGATCATCGCCCAGGCGGGGCGCTCGGGCACGGTCACCATCGCCACCAACATGGCCGGCCGCGGTGTGGACATCTTGCTGGGTGGCAGCCCTGAGGGGGTCGCCCGCGAACGGCTGCGCCGTTCCGGCATCGACCTGGCCAGCCTGAGCGATGAGGACCCGGTCTGGATCGCAGCCTTGGACGAAGCCAGGGCAGAATGCGAGGCCGACCGGCAAACCGTCCTGGCTGCGGGCGGGCTGCATGTGGTGGGCACTGAACGCCACGAGGCCCGGCGGATCGACAACCAGTTGCGCGGCCGCTCCGGCCGCCAGGGTGATCCGGGCTCTTCCCGCTTCTTCATCGCGCTGGAAGACGATCTGATGCGCCGGTTCGGCGGCCCCAGCGTATCTTCACTGATGGAGCGCCTGGGGCTGGACGAAGATACGCCCATCGAACACAACATGATCAGCAAGGCCATCGAAAACGCGCAGGTGCGAGTCGAGGGCTACAACTTTGACATCCGCAAACACGTGTTGGAATACGACGACGTCGTCAACCGGCAGCGTGAGGTGATCTACAACCAGCGCCGCCAAATCCTGACCGAACCCAGCATGCGGCCGACGATCATGGGCATGGTCGCGGACGAACTGCGCACCCTGGCGAACACGTTTACGGGTGACCTGGACCGCGCTCGCTGGGATCTGGCCGGCCTGGCCGCCGAGGTCAGCAAAATTCTACCCCTGCCCCCAACAGAAAAACCGGAGAGCTGGCGGAAACTCCATGCGCCCGACTTGACCGAACACCTTGTCACGCTGGCCGAACAGGCCTACGCGGCCAAGGAGGCCGGCGTGGGCGCCGAGACCATGCGCCAACTGGAGCGATTGGTCATGATCCGCCAGGTGGACAACCGCTGGGTGCGCCACCTGACCGACCTGGATGAGCTGCGCGAAGGCATCGGGCTGCGCGCCTTCGCCCAACAAGATCCGCTCGTGGCCTACAAGAAAGAGGCCCACGACATGTACCAGGAACTGGTCGCCGCGATCTCTCACGACATCGTGTCCAGCATCTACCACGCCCAACTGCTGGTCAGACCCCCCGCGCCGGTGCAGCGCATGCAGGTGAACCGCGGGGAAGGCACCAGCGCATCGCAGCCGGTCCGTCGCTCCAGAGAACAGGGCCGCAACGATCCCTGCTGGTGCGGCAGTGGCAAGAAGTACAAGCACTGTCACCTGCGCGCCGACCAGGGCCGCGCCGGCGAGAGCACGCCCACACCCGCGCGCCGCGCAGTGGCCACTGCACCCACTGCGGGGCCTCCCGCCAGCGGAAACAGGAAGACCGGCCGAAGTAAGGCTTCACGGCGAAGATAGGCAGAGACATGACACAGACGTCTGGATCGCTCGCGTTCCTTTCGCTGACCACCCTGGATTCGATGCAGGCGGTCTTGCGCCGATTGGGCGCCGAGCGCGACGTGGCGTCACTCTATGCCGCGGCCGTCAAGGAGGCCGCGGCGTTTTTTAGAGCAACCCAGTGCGGGCTGAGTTTGTACGACGCTGCCACCGACACCCTTCACCTCATCCATCCTGGCATCGGCCTGGACGCGTCCCAGATCGAGGCAATCGCGGCCATGTCGCCCGACAGCGTGCGGCAGTTGCATGCTCACTGGCCCGAACACGGGGTCGTGCGGCTGTTCGATCCGGCATACGCGCCGTTCGCCGATCCCGCCCTCGTGACCAAACTGGGAGAACGGGACGTGCTGCTGGCCCACCTGCGCGCTGAAGACCAGCTCATCGGCGTCTTGCGCCTGGCCAACCGGGCCGATGGCGCCGCGTTCTCCAAGGAGGAAGCGCACCTCCTGGGGTTCTACGCCAGTCAAGTGGGCCTGCTGATCCACAATCTGCGCGTCCTGGACCAGGAGCGCCGCCAGCGCCGATTGGCCGAGACATTGCTCCGGGTACCCCAGGTGGTAGGCCTGCCGACCGGCCAGGAGACGGCGCCGGCCGGCCACCCAGAGGGGAGCCTGCGGGTTGTCCTGGACCGCCTCCTCGAACTCCTCAACGAAGTGATCGACTACAGCAGCGCCACCGTGACCCTGTTGGAAGCGGGGCGCCTCCGCATCATCGCGGGCCGGGGCCACAGCATCGCCTCCGAGATTATCGGCTTCAGTTGGGCTGCGGAGTCCGATCGCAAAGTGCACGACATCCTGGCTGCCGGCCAGCCGCTCCACCTGCCCGACACGTACGGAGACCCGCGCTGGATCGTGTTTGCGGGCTCAGAACGGATTCGAGCCTGGATCGGCGCGCCGATCTGGACGCCGGGCAGCGCGCGACAGCGCCTGGACGACCTGATCGCGGTGCTCAATGTCGATGCTGACCGCGTCGGGGCCTTCACCGACGCCGATGTGGCGGTCACCCAGGCCTTCGCGGACCAGATGGCCATCGTGCTGGAAAACCAACGCCTCTACACGAGCATCACACGGCGCGCTGCCGAACTCGCGTTGATCAGCCGAGTCTCGAACACCCTGAGCGCCTCGCTGGAGCTCGAAGCAGTGCTGCAGAAGGCCGTTATTGAGTTAGCTCAGGCGCTGGATGTCGAACAGACCGCCCTGGTGCTTTTCGATTGGCGAGCAGGTTATGGGGCCATAGTCGCCGAATACCAACGCTACCCTGACGACACGGGCAAAGATACCGTGATCCCCGTTGCCGGCAACCTTTCCCTGGCGCGTGTGCTGGAAACCAAAGCCCCGCTGGCCGTCCGCGATGCCCAAAATGACCCCCTGATGGCCAACATCCGCGACGTGTTGGTCGGGCGGGGCGTCAAGTCCATTCTATTGCTGCCTTTGATCGTGCGCGGCGAGGTCATCGGTACCATCGGCCTGGATGAGCTGGAAACGATGCGCGACTTCAGCCCCGCGGACATCTCCCTGGCGCAGACCATCACCAATCAAGCTGCCAGCGCGATCGCGAACGCCCAGCTCTACGCCGACGTCAAGCGCCGCGCCGCGCAATTGCAAACCATCCAGGAGGTGACCAGCCGCATCAGCGCGATCCTGGACCCGGAGGCGCTGCTGATCCAGGTGCCCGATGTGCTCACCGAGCGCTTCGGCTATTACCATGTCCACATCTTCCTGGTGGACGAATCGGGGGAGTATCTCATTGCGCGCGGTGGCAGTGGCGCGGCCGGTCGGGAGTTGGTCGTCAGCGGATTCCGCTTGAAGATCGGCGAGAAGGAGCTGTGTGGCTGGGTGGCCGCCACCGGGGAAAGCGTCGTGGTGGGCGACGTCACTGCCGACCCACGCTATTTGTTCCATCCCCTGCTTGCGGGGACCCGCTCGGAAATCACCGTGCCGATGAAATTGGGTGGCCGGGTGATGGGCTTGCTGGATGCACAGAGTAGCCGCCCGCACGCGTTCGATGACACAGACCAGTTTCTGCTGGAAACTCTGGCCGATCAAATCGTCATCGCCCTGGAAAACGCTCGCCTCTACAAAGCGCTCGAAGAGCGGGCGCGCCAGTTGAGTGCGGCCTACGAGGAAGTCCAGGCGCTGGATCGCATGAAGGACGAGTTTGTCCAAACCGTGTCCCACGAGCTGCGCACACCCCTGACCTTCATCAAAGGATACGTCGATCTCCTCCTGGAGGACGTGCTGGGCGACCTGAACCAGGAACAAACCGATTCGTTGCGCATCATAGCCCAACGCACCGACAACGTCATCCACCTGGTGAACGACATCATCTCCTTGACGCGTGCAGGGACCATGACGTTGGCCGTCGAGCCGGTCGACCTGGCCGAGATCGCCGCGGCCGCCGTGTTGAGCGCCAAGGCGATCAGCGATCAGGCCGGCATCCGTCTGACGATCGATTTCCCCGAGACTCTGCCGCTGGTGCAAGGCGACCGGCAACGCCTGAGTCAGGTGTTCGACAACCTGATCGGCAACGCAATCAAATTCAGCCCCGATGGCGGCCAGGTGCAGGTCATCCTGCGCGCCGAGAATCACGCCGTGCGTGCGGAGATCAGGGACTACGGCATCGGCATCCCGGCCGACAAAGTAGAGCGAGTCTGGGAGCGCTTTTACCAGGTGGACGGCGCCACGACCCGCCGTTTCAGCGGCACCGGGTTGGGCCTGGCCATTACCAAACGCCTGATCGAGGCGCACGGCGGTCAGATCGGCGTCAGCAGCATCGAGGGGCAGGGCAGCACGTTTTGGTTCACCGTGCCGCGCGCCGAGGAGTAGAATGGTTAACGGTAAATTGGTAAATTGGTAAATTGGTAAATTGGTAAATTGGTGAGTAGCCACCGACCAATCCACCAATCTACTAATCTACCAATCTACTAAATCTACCCATCTACCAGGCGCCAAACAAGGAGCGGGTATTCATCATGAGGAACCTACCACAAGAACGCGGGTTTCCACCCCGCCAGGCCGATCTCGCGACCTTGTTCGCGGCTCTGAAGGAGATGCACTCGATGTCGGTTGTGGGCGTCAGCAACCTGGGGAAGTCCGCACTCTTGCGCTCACTGACCGACCCGGAGATTCAGGCACGCTATTTGGGGGACGGCGCAGCGAGCTACTTGTTCATCTACATCGATTTCAACCAGATGCTGGAAATGAGCGAACAGGCCTTCTACGAGTTGCTGTTGCGCTGCTCGATTGACGCCTTGCGCGATCTGAACGGGGAGACCTACACCCAGGTTCTGCGCCACATCGAGACCGCCTACACCGGGCTGGTCGCGCCCGCGAGCAGCTTCGAAATCCCCCTGCGTTTTGCCCAGGCCATGACGGCCATCGGGGATTGGCTCCCCCAGCGGGTCGTTTTCTTGCTGGACGAAATCGATGGCCCGGTGGCCGGCATCGACGGCCGCGTGTTCTTGAACTTGCGCGCGCTGAAGGACAAACACCAGGACGGACTGACCTACGTCACTGCCACAAACCGGCGACTGATGCAGATCCGTCACGACCCCGATGTAGCCGAGTTCAGTGAGCTCTTCTCGCATCACGTCCTCTACATCTCGCCCTTGTCAGACGAGGGGATCGCCGTCTACCTGGCGAGCTTCGCCGCGTCGGAAGATGTCACCTTCGACGACGAGGATCTCGCGTTCGTGCGGATGTGGGCCGGCGGTCACCCCGACCTGCTGGAGACCACCTGTCGCGTGTTGGGCATGCTCACCGGCCGGCCGGTGCGCGATCCATCTCAGAACTGGATCATCCATCGCCGCGCCGCCGAGGTGCTGGCCCAGGATATCAACATCCAGGCGGAATGCCGCAAGATCTGGAACGACCTGACCACCGTCGAGCAAGAAGCGCTGCTCAGTTTTCAGGCGTTCAGTGAGGAAGAAACCCCACCAGAGCTGGAGTCAGTGACAGCCAAGCACCTGGTGGTCGGCAGAGGCCCCGAACGCCGCGTCTTTGCGCGGGCGTTCGATGATTTCGTGCAGCGCCAGCAGGCTGCGCGCCGACCTGATCACCGGGGCGTGCGAGTGGACCCGGACAGCGGCGAAGTATGGGTCAATGGCGCGCAGATCCCCACCCTCACCAACCTGGAATTCCGCCTGCTTCTGTTGCTCTACGGCCGCCTGGAGAAGATCTGCCCCAAATATGACGTGGTAGAGGCGGTATGGGGTGAGGATTACATCGAAGAGGTCGATGATGCCCGCATCGAAAAGCTGATCAGCCGGCTGCGCCAAAAGATCGAACCGGACCCGGCCAACCCGCGCTACCTGATCACCGTGCGCGGCCGGGGCTACAAGCTGGTGGAGGGGTGAAGGGGTGACGAGATGACACGGTGACACGGCGAAACTGCCCGCTCCCCGCGTCACCGTATCACAAACATTTGTCAGTCATCCGTCCGTCCTCTGTCAAGCGGCCCGGCCGGGCAGAAGCTATCATGGGCTCACGCCTCAGCCCCGATGGAAGCGGCTTCTGGACGTGAGGTTTCTGCATCTTGAGGTGTGCCAGCAGCACAAAAGGCGCAAACAGCCAAGACGTCACAGACAGCAAACAATCAACCGTTGCAGAACACGCAACACGCAGTATGCAGTACGACTTGCACCGATCGATTACCCAAACCAGGAGGTTTACCCATGGCATCGCTGCTCGAAAAAGTCCAAACGTTGATTTCCGCGAACCTGCATTGGCTCGTTGACCAGGCGTTGAAGCAGAACTCCATCGCTGTGATCAATCAATACATTCGCGAAGTCGAGGACAACCTGGAAGATCTCTCGGAGGCCGTGGCTACCGTCGGCGGGCAGGTGAAGACCCTGCGCCGCAAACACGACGAATTTCAGGCCAAGGCCGAGGATCTCGACCGCAACATCGATCTCTTCCTGCACGAGGGCCGCGAGGATCTGGCCACGGCCGCGCAGAGCAAGTACAACTCCACCCAACGTCTGGTGGCGACCTACGCCCAGCAGTTGGAGCAGATGCAGCGGGAGTACCAGAACCTGATGGACGCCCGGCTCAAGCTGGAGGCCAAGCTGACCACCATCCGGCAGGAGCGAGAGCAACTGGAAGCGCTGCTCGAATTGGCCAAGTCCAAGGAGATCACAGCCCGAACCATCAAGTCGTTGGACGACCTGGCCGGCGTCGGCGACGCGGATGTGGCGCGCATCGCCGATGCCATCCGGGGTCGCCTGGATCGCGCGTCCGCGGAGACCGAAATGCGCGCGGCCAGCCTCGACAAGCAGATGGACGATGTGTTGGACCGCCACGAACTGGACGCCCAGTTGGCCGCCCGCAAGGCCCGGTTGGGGCTGTCCAAAGCCGACTGAACAACGTCAGGAGATCTACTATGGCATCGCTGTTAGAGAAGATCCAGACCCTGGTCAAGGCCGACCTCAACCGGTTGGTAGACCGGGCCTTGCAATCCAGCGAACCCGCGGTTTTCCAGCACCATATCCGCGAGCTACAGACGCTGCAGGAGCAGTTGAGCGATCAATTGGCCAGTGTGCGCGGCGAGCTCGCCCAACTACGTCGGCGCAGCGACGAACAGCAGGCCCTGGTCGTGAAACAAGATCTGGAAGTGGATCAACTGCTCCAGGAGGGGCTGCACGAAGACGCGCTGGCCGCGCAGGATCGGCTGAACCAAACCCGGCTCACGGCCGCCCAGCTCACGGCCCAACTGGACAAGTTGGAGGCGCAGTACGCCCAGATGACCGAAGCCCAGGCGCAGCTCAACGTGCGGATTACCACCCTGCAACAGAGCGAGCCCGAGGTCGAAGGCCTGGTGGGGCTGGCCCGCGCCAAGGAGCTGACGGCCGCCGCGATGCGCTCGCTGGACGACCTGGCCGGCGTCGGTGATCCCGACATCGCCCGCGTGGTCACATCCATCCGCGAGCGCCTCGCCGAGGCTGAAGCCCAGATCCACGAGCTCGAACAGCGCGGCCTGGCGTACGGCGAAACCCCCGAGGTTCTCAAGCGTAAAGAGTTGGAGAATCAACTGGAAGCGCGTAAGGCGAGATTGGGACTGTAGAGGAGATACACATGGACCTCGTACCCATCATCGGCGCCCTGGCCGGCGGCCTGATCGCGATCGGCCTCTCCATCTATTTCTGGATCGCGGCCGCGCGCGGCGGCCGGCGCACCCAGGCGGTGTTCTTCCTCATCCTCGGCCTGGTGCTGATCGTCGTCAGCGCGGGGCTGGGCTGGCAAAAACTGGGGCCCGGCAACCCGGAGCCGTTGGTGGTCGCGCCGCGCGGCCCGGTCCAGGTGCGGGTGCTGACCGCACTGCCGGTTGAGCCGTGGGTGCGCGCGGCCGCGCAACGGTTCAACGAGGGAAACTTCCGACAGGATGGCCAGCCGATCGAGGTTCAAGTGATCGCCATGGACGGACTGACGGCCTTGGGCAAGTTCGACCGGGACGATTTCGGCGCGTTGGGCAACCGGGCGCGCGCGGACCTGACCGCGCAAGAACTGGAACAGCTTACCACGAACTTCCCCACCGTCTGGATCCCGGACAGCCGCTACCTGGTGGAGCTGGCCAACGCGTCGTACAAAGAGCGCCTGGGCCGCGACGTCTTCCTGACCGACGGCGAGTACCGCGCCCGCCCGGTGGCCATCTCCCTCTTCACCTGGGGCATCTACCAGAGCCGGGCGGCCGTGCTGGATAAGACCTTCGGCGACGTCGACTGGCAAGTCATCCACGACGCAGCCATTGCCAAAGGTGGCTGGCCCGAACTGGGCGGCGACAAGGCGTGGGGCTTCTTCAAGCTCGTCGTGCCGAACCCGCGGCGCAACGTCGGCGGGCTGGCAGCCATGATCGCCGCGGCCGGTGAGTACTACGACCGCACCAACATCTCCGTGGCCGATGTCACCGACCCGGCCTTCCAGAAGTGGCTGGGGGAGTTGATGGGTTCGCTCACCGATGTCAGTGGGGCCAGCGCATACACGGCCGAGGATTTCGCCCTGTTCGGCTACTCGGTCGGCGATGGCGGCCAACTGCTGGAAAGCGACCTGCTCAACAACATGGCCGGTATCCAGACCCGCTGGGCCGACCCCTTGGTGATTCGCTATCCGAAATACCTGACCTGGTTCGACTTCCCATTCTCGATTTGGGTTGGGCCGGAGACCACCGCGCCGGAGAAGAACGCCGCGCTGCAATTCGAACAATTCCTGTTGACGCCCGAGATCCAAAAGCTGGCGGTGCAGCAAGGTCTACGCGCCGCCAACAGCGAGGTCAGCGTGACCGATGGGGATACCCTGTTCACCCGCTGGCAGAGTCAGGGTGTCGAGGCCGTCGTGCCCCGCACCACCCGCATGGCCTCCCCCAGCCGAGATGTGTTGCTGGCGCTGCTGCGCTGGTTCGATCTGAATGTGGGCCAGTAGCGGTCTACAAACCAGATTTCGTTACTACTCAGCCTTTAACGGCGCTGCCAGCGGGAACCTGGATGCCCGATAGAAGCATTCGGGCATGACGGCTGAGTAGTACCGAGAAACCTGGTTTGTGGCCAGCCCAAGGAGTCAGCCATGAAACGTCAACAGACCAACCGGCGCCCGGTCATCGCGACCCTCGCGGTCGTCATCGCCGTGCTGGCGTTGTGCTGCGTGGCCGCCATCGTGGTTTTGCTGCCCAAGATGCGCGCCACCGAGACCACTTCCGGCCCCACAACCGCGGACCAGCGCAGCGCGACCCTGACCATCGCCTACTCGCCCGAAAAAACGGCCCTGGTCAAGGATCTGGCGGCGACCTTCAACGCGCGTAAGTTGCGCACGCCGGACCGCCAGGCGATGAGCGTCGAGCTGGTCGAGATGACGCCGGAAGAGATGGTGACGCAGGCGCTGTCTGGGCAACCGGCTTTTCAGGCGCTAACCCCCGATTCATCGTTATGGCTGGATCAGTTGAACCGGCGCTGGGCGCAATCCCAGACTCAGGCTGAGCCGGGCGCGATCGCGCCGCGGCTGGTCGGCGAACCGGTGCGCTATGCGGTCACGCCCATCGTCATCGCGGCCTGGGCAGACGCGGCCCGTTCGCTGGGCTGGCCTGATCAACCGGTGGGGTGGTCAACCCTGCAAACCCGTGCCCAGCAAGACCCCAGCTTCAAGTGGAGCCATCCGAGCACCGCGCACGCCAGCGGCTTGTTGGCGACCCTGGCCGAGTTCTACGCCGGCGCCGGCGTGCAGCGCGGGCTGACGGCTGAGCTGGCCCAGGACCCCCGAACGGCTGCCTTCGTCAGCGCGGTGGAGAAGACCGTGCGCTACTACGGCGAGGGCGAGATGGCGGTGATCCAGCGCGCGGCCACGGACGGCCCCAAATACCTGGATGCCTTCGTCGTCTCGGAGCAACTGGTGGTGGCGTTCAATACCGGCGCTTTCGGCCAGCCGCCCGCGGACTTGATCGCGCTCTATCCGTCGGAGGGTACCCTGTGGGCCGATCACCCGCTGGCCTTGCTGGAGACGGCCGAGATCACGGCCAACCAACGCCGCACCTTTCAGGCGCTGCGCGAGTTCCTGGCCGAGCCGGCCGCCCAGACCAAAATCCTGAACGCCGGCTACCGGCCGGCCGACCTGAACATCCCGCTGGACAGCCCCGGCTCACCGCTGACCGCGGCCAACGGCGTGAACCCGGCCGAGCCGCAGACCACCCTGCAACTGCCCACCCCGGACGTGGTCTCGGTGGTGCAGAACGTCTGGGCGCTGACCAAGCGCAAGACCAACGTCTTCCTGGTGGTAGATACCTCCGGATCGATGCGGGGCGAGAAGCTGAGCAATGCCCAGGCCGCGCTGCGCACCTTCCTGGCGCAGATCCCTTCCGATCAGGAGCGGGTTGGGTTGGTGGAGTTCAACAGCGGCGTCACGAACATCATCGAGCTGGACACGCTCGCCAGCAATCGGGCGGTCTTGACCGATGCCATCGACACCCTGGAGGCGGGTGGCAACACCGCGTTGCTGGACGCCGTGCGCACGGCATACAGCCGGCTGCAACGCCAGGCCGACCTCGACCGCATCAACGCCATCGTGGCCATGACGGACGGCCGGGAGAACGCATCGGCCGTGTCGTTGCGCCAGTTGACCGCCGAAATCCAGGCCGGCAACCAGGACGTGCCGGTGGTGATCTTCTGCGTCGCCTACGGCAGTGACGCGGACTACGAGCTCCTGCAATCGCTGGCCGATGCCAGCGGTGGGCAGGTGCGCCAGGGGACCACGGAGACCATCCGAGATTTATACAAGATCCTGTCGAGCTATTTCTGAGCCAGGTGTCAGGAATCAGGAGACAGGAGTCAGGAGTCAGGAGACAAGAGACAGGAGGCAGGAGTCAGGAGACAGGAAACTATGGCCCCTGGCCCCTGACCCCTGCCCCCTGATCCCTGATCCCTGCCCCCTGCCCCCTGTCTCCTGTCTCCTGAGCGAAAAGAGAAGCCATGTCCAGCGAATCTATCCTGAACCGCATCGAAAAGGAAGCCCAGAAGGCGCTGATCCAGAACGCTTTTTTCCGTCTGGAAAGCGCCGTAATGATCGCTGGCACTGTGTTGCTGAGCATCTTCCTCAGCCGGCCCTTTTCCTGGTGGCCCTGGTGGGGCTGGCCGGTTCTGGGGCTGATCGGCGAAATCGCGGTGGTGGTGTCCAGTCTGACCGACAAGGCCGAGCAACAGAAGGCGGTGGAATCGTTGTTTCGGGCGAAGTACAACACCGCCGGCATCCGAGATCGCAGCCTGCGCGCCAAGCTGGATGAGGCCGACGAGTACCGCAAGCGCATCCAACAGGCGATCGACCAGCAACGTAGCGGCCTCCTGCGCGATCGACTGGTGGACACGACTGCGCAGGTGTACGATTGGATCGCCAACATGGTCCTGCTGGCCCGCCGGATCGACGCATATCGGGCCGACATCATCATCAAACGCGACAGGGAAACCGTGCCCCGGGAGATCAAGGAGCTTGACGCCCGCCGGAAGCTGGAGGCAAACCCTCGGGTGCTCACGCAAATGGAAACCACGCTGGCTTCCAAACAACAGCTCCAGCGCAATCTGGAGGAGCTGGACAACCGCATGGAGCGGGCCGACCTGCAACTGGACCATTCGCTGGCCGCCCTGGGCACGATGTATTCGCAAACGCTGCTGATCGGCAGCAAGGATGTGGACTCCGATCGCGCCGACCGGCTCCGCGGCGACATCCGCGATGAGGTATCGGCGCTGCAAGACATCGTGGAATCGCTCAACGAGGTGTACACTTACGAACCTGGGATCGGAGAGCAACCAGTCGCCAAGAGTGTTCGACGACAGCGAGCGGGTCGAGCAGGGTGATGGGTATTGGGTAGATGATCAGTCACATTGGTGACAGGTGAGATGTGCCATGAAAACCATCAGCAAGGACCTGCTGAACGAGATTACCCGTCGGCTAGTTGCCGAGTTTCATCCAGAACTGGTGATCCTCTTCGGCTCCCACGCATGGGGTGAACCAGGCAGAGATAGCGATCTGGACCTAATGGTGATCGTCTCGCGCAGCGATCTATCTGAATACGAACGCGCTGTGCGAGGGCACGCATGTTTGAGCGGGTTGGGTGTGCCAAAGGACGTTGTCGTGAAAACGCGCGCCGAGTTTGACTTCTTTCGAGGTGTGCGCGCCTCGCTCGAACACAGAATCGCCGAACGCGGGAGGGTACTGTATGAACGAAGCCCAGAGGCAGCTCGTGCAGAGTTGGCTCACCAAGGCACAACGTGATCTCGCCTCTGCTCGCGTGCTTGCCGCACATGATAAACCGTTGTTGGATACGGCCGTGTACCATTGCCAGCAAGCCGCGGAAAAGGCAGTAAAAGGCTTCCTCGTCTTTCACGACTGCGAGTTTGAGAAGATCCATGACATAGAGACCTTGATCCACTCGGCTATCCCATACGAGAGTAAGTTTTCATCATGGATGAAGGTTGGCAGACTCCTGACCCCTTACGCGAGAATCTTTCGTTACCCGGGCGATGCGGTCGAGCCACCCATAGAGCAATTCGAGCAAGCGATGTTCTCTGCCACAAAGCTTTACGAGTTTGTGCTTTCCGTATTGCCGGAAGAGGTGCATCCTGAGAAGTGATGTGGTCAAATTGGCGTGTGCAAGAGCTCTGTCTACTGAGGTGAGATCATGAAACACCGTTCCATCTCGATGCTGATCTTGGTCCTCGTTATCGTCCTCTCCGCCTGCGCCTCCGGCGCGCCAACCAAGGGCGAGGTCACCGTCTTTGTCGCGGGGCCGCTGTCGGGCTTCCAGGCCAACACCGGCCAGACGATAACCGGTGGCGTGCGGCTGATGGCAGAACAGCTCAACCGCTCCGGCGGTCTGCTGGGGTACAAGGTGAAGGTGGTCGCGCTGGATGATGAGGCCGACTCCGACGTGGCCGTCAGCGTCGCCGAGGAGATCAAGGCGGCGCTCGACCGCGGCGACAAGGTGCTGGGCGTCATCGGCCACCCCAACTCGGGGCAGACCGCGGCCGCCATGGCCATCTACAAGGACCTGCCGATCATCGTCATCACGCCAACCGCGTCCGAGGTCGGCCTGACGCACCAGGGCTACCGCAACTTCTTCCGCGTCAACGCCAGCAACGATGTGCAGGCGAACGTGGGCGCGGAGTATCTGGTGAACAACCTGGGCGCCAGCAAGGTCGCGGTGCTCTACAACGACGACCCCTACGGCATCGACCTGGGCAAACTGGTCGCCAACGAACTGACCCGGCTGGGCGCCCAGGTGCCGGTATCGCTCCAGGTGCAGGTCGAACAGAACCGCTTCCCCGACGAGGTGGCGAAGGTGAAGAGCGCGGGGGTGGACGCGGTCTATTACGCTGGCTATGAGGTCGAATGCCCCTACCTGCGCGCCGACCTGCGCGACGCCGGGCTGGGCGGCCTGACCTTCATGGCGTCGGATGGCTGCTTCCTGGCCGCCACCATCGACAACTCCGACGGCGCGGCCGAGGGGATGTACGTGACCGGCTTTGCGCCCAGCCCGAAGACCGCGGTGGACCAAACCTGGGTGCAGGCGTATCAGGCGGTGGAATACCGCAACCCCGACACCTACTCGATCAACGGCTACAGCGCGATGGCCGTGCTGACCGAAGGCGTGAAGAAGGCCGGCAGCCTGAGCGCGGCCAAGGTTGCCGACGCGATCCGCAAACTCGATATCACCACGCCGCTGGGCGCCGTGCAATTCCTGGACAACGGCGACCTGCGCTCGCCACAGATCTACATCTTCCAGGTGAAGGATGGCGAGTTTGTGCCAGTCGTGCAATGATGGCGGATGGCAAATAGCAGATGGCAGATGGCAGATGGCAAATGGCAAATGGCAAATAGCAGATGGCAGATGGCAGATGGCAAATGGCAGATGGCAAATGGCAAATGGCAGATGGCAAATGGCAAATGGCAGATGGCAAATGGCAGATGGCAGATGGCAAATGGCAGATGGCAAATGGCAAATGGCAAATGGCAGATGGCAGGTGGCAGGTGGCAGGTGGCAGGTGGCAGGTGGCAGATGATGGCTTACCAATCTACCAATCTACCAATCTACCAATCTACTAATCCACCAAATTTACCAATCTACCAATCTACTAATCCACCAATCTACCAATCCACCCGTTCACTGGAGGCACTATGAAACCTCGTTCCGACGGGCTGACCTTGATCAGCCTTTACCACTTCATCTGCGGGTTCGTGAGCCTGATGGTGATGTGCGGACTGATCACCGTCCCCTTCATCGTTGGCCTGAGCACGGCTGCCGCCAATGATCCGGACGGCGCAACCGCCACAGCCATCACGGGGATCGTGATGCTGGTGATCGGCGCCTTCTTTCTGGTCATCGCGATGGCCAACCTGCTCGTTGGCTGGGGGATATGGCAGCGCCGCGAGTGGGCGCGCTTGGGCGGGCTGGCGCTGTCCATCTTTCGCCTGATCAACATCCCGCTCGGCACTGTGATCGGCGGGCTGATCATCTGGTATCTGCTGCGCGAGGATGTGATGGTGGAGTTCGCAGGCTGATCGGCCGCGTGCTCCCCACTTCGATACCCCTCCCGGACACAACGCTTCCAGGAGGGGTTGCCGTTTAAGATGCTGTCGGCTATAATATGGCCTAACCAGTTAAATCCTTGCACGACAGACAAGAGTCTTCTGATGGCATGTGCCTGGTTGGTTCCGGCCTGTCCGGGTTAGGACTATGTGAGCGAGAGAGCTTCATGAGCGATACTTTCACCATTCTGGCGATCTTCGCCCACCCCGATGACGAGATCGGCGTGGGCTCCACCCTGGCCTACTACAGCGCGGCCGGGGTTCGCACGGTGCTGGCGTGCGCCAGCCGCGGCGAGGCCGCGACGATCTACTGCGACGAGTGCGCCACACGTGAGAACCTGGCCGAGGTGCGTACTCACGAACTCGAATGCGCCTGCCAGCAGTTGGGCATCACGGAGCTGCGCTGGCTCGATTGGCCCGACGGCGGGATCCAGAACCTGCCGCGTGCCGCGGCCGTCGCCCAGGTCGTGGCCCTCATCCGTGACGTGCGGCCCGATGTGATCATCACCCATCCGGAGAACGGCCTCTATCCCCACCCGGACCATCTGGCGGTTTGGGAGATCACGCGGGCCGCATTCGACGCGGCCGCGGCACTGCCTGAGGATGGGGAAGAGACGCCAGGCCTCTCGGAGAAAGCGGGGGTCAGCGCGGCCTGGGCCGCGGCCCGGCTCTTCACCCGCGCGCTCCCGCAGAGCTTCTTCGACGCCGCGCCGGAGTTTGCCCAATACCGCGTGCAACTGAACGGCCAGCAATTGCCGTTCATCGGCACGCCCGACGCGGAGATCGACGTGATCATGCGCGTTGCCGCCGGGACGCCGAAGCGGCAGGCCGCCTGGGACTGCCACCGCTCGCAGCACAACCCAGACAGCGCGTTCGCCCGGATGCCCGATGGCCTGCGCATCGAGATGGCCGAGAACGAGCACTTCGTATTGGCAGCGGCGCGCGTGCCATTGCCGGACCCCGCGCCGGACCGGGTGGGGAGCGACCTGCTGACCGGATTGGCCGGAGCAGACGCCGGGCCGGAAGAGCCGGCCGCGGACCCGGCGGCGCTGGCCGCCCTGCGCACCGCGCTCTCTGCTCAGCGCGTCTATCTGAAAGTCTGCGAAGAGTACGCCCGCCACTCCAGCAAGCCGCCCTTCGCCGCGCTGGCGCGCGACCTGGCGCAAACCCACCAGGAAGCCATCTACCTGCTGGCCGGCGCGCTGCGCCGCGCGGGCCAGGTGACCGGCGAAGTCGAAGCGGATGCGCGCACTGCCGCCGAGGGGTTGCGCCAGCCGGATCTGCCCGCCAGGATCCGTTTCCTGTCCACCGGCGCCGAGTGGGCCATCGCCGCATACCAGGCGCAAGCCGCGGTTGATACCGGCCGTCGCGCGGTCTGGGAAGAGTTGGTGACCCTGACCGGGGCGCAACTGGAGGCGATCAGGGCATTCACCGGGGGCACGGAAACGCTGTAGGAAGGAGGAAAAGCGATGCCTACACCATTTCCCGGCATGGACCCATACCTGGAGCGCTCGGACCTTTGGATGGACTTCCACAATCGGTTGATCGTCGTTCTGGCTGACGACCTGGCTCCGCGGCTGCGGCCGCGCTACTACGTCAGCATCGAAGAGCGCACCTACCTGGCCGGGCTGACGGGGTTGACCTTCGCCAGCCGGCCCGACGTGTCTGTTGTGGCATCTCCGCAGACGGCCTATCGTACGACAACGCCGACGAAGCCCGTCGCTCCCGGCATCGTGACCGTGGAGCTGCCGGAGCCCGACTTCGTGACCGAGACCTACCTGGAGGTGCGCGCGGGGGACGGCGACCGGGTCGTGACCGTCCTGGAGATCCTCTCCCCCGCCAACAAGCTGCCGGGCGAAGGTCGCGCCCGATACGAGCACAAACGCATGAAGGTGTTGAGCGTCCGCACCCACCTGGTGGAGATCGACCTGCTGCGGGCCGGCCCGCCCATGACGATGCGGGGCGATGGCCGGCAATCCCACTATCGGATCCTGATCAGCCGCTCGTTTGACCGGCCGCGGGCCGACCTGCTGCCCTTCGACGTACAGCAACCGATCCCAGACTTCCCACTGCCGCTACAGCGCCGCGGCGAAGAGCTGACCGTTGCCCTCAACCCATTGGTACACGCCCTGTACGATCGCGCCGGGTACGACCTGCGCATCGACTACCGCAGAGACCCCGAGCCGCCCCTGACCGGAGAGGATGCCGCCTGGGCCGTCGCGCTGCTGCGGGAGAAGGGGCTGCGCGATGCTTGACAAGGTGACGCCGATGCGGGCATCGTCTCGATGCACAGCATCGGACGGTGACACGGTGACAAGGTGAGAAAACGCAATAGCGCACAACTTGCCACCCGTTGACTGTCATTCCTTAGTTCAACGCAAGACCCCACCTGCCGGAGTTCCATCACATGTCCCTCATCATCGACTTTCACACACATCTGGCCCCAGCCAACCAGACCCAGCCGTGGGTGCGCGAATGGTCCCTCAGCGTGGCCGGCCCCGCGCTGCTGACTCGCCACGCCGAACGGCAGACCCCGGCCGGCGCCCTGCGCATCCTGGACGCGGAGGGAGTAGACTACGCCGTGGTGTTGGCCGACATGCACCCCAAGGTCACCGGGATCACGACCAACGAGACGGTGGCCGAATACTGCGCGGCCTCGGAGCGACTGATCCCGTTCGCGTGCATCAACCCGCACCTCAGCCACCATCCGGGCCGGGAGCTACGCCGGTGCATCGAAGTGCTGAAGATGCGCGGGCTCAAGCTCGGCCCGCCCTACGGCCACTTCTACCCGAACGACCCGGCGCTCTACCCCGCCTACGAGGTGGCGCAGGCCGCGGGCATCCCCGTGCTGGTGCACACCGGCACGTCGGTATTTCGTGGCAGCAAGCTGAAATACGCCGATCCGCTCTGGCTGGATGAGGTGGCGGTGGATTTCCCCGACCTGCGCATCGTGCTGGCCCACAGCGGCCGCGGCTACTGGTACGACGCGGCCTTCACCCTCGCGCGCTACCACGAACACATCTATCTGGAGCTGGCCGGGTTGCCGCCCCGCAACCTGCTGACCTACTTCCCGCAGCTCGAACGGCTGGCCGACAAGGTCATCTTCGGCAGCGACTTCCCGGGCGTGCCCAGCCTGCGCGACAACATCGCGACCGTCCGGGCGTTGCCCCTCTCGCCAGGCGTAACGGACAAGATCCTGGGGCTGAACGCGGCGCGGTTGTTGAAACTGCCATAAGGGCCAGGCGCTTTCAGCAGGCGGGCCGATGCCCACGGCGCTGTTTGCCGACCACTTCCCACTGCGCAACCATCTCCAAAGTGCCTGGCGTCGGTGGCGACCTCGATCCATTGCGGGAACATGCCATCTGTGGTATCCTAACCCGGACAGGCCGGAACCAACCAGGCACATGCCATCAGAAGATTCTTGTCTGTCGTGCAAGGATTTAACTGGTTAGGCCTTAACGGCAGGCGCCGGTGTTTGATTGCGCCGGGGCACGGTTTGTGGTATCCTGTCGGTGAAGCATTCCAGTGAGCAAACGAGGGGTGTCCGGGGAGTGATGATGAAGCGCCTTGTCGCCGACTGCCTGCCGTCATCCCAGCGCCAGGCTCTGCGCGAACTGCGACGCAGATTGCTGGCCAGGCGGGATGTGGTATCCATCCTGCTGTACGGTTCGACCGCGCGCGGCGAGGCCGATACCGAATCGGATCAGGATGTGTTGATCGTAACATCTTACCCCCTCACGCGTCCGGCGCGACACGAAATCACCGACCTGGCCTTCGAGATCAACTTACGCTACGGCACGAACATCAGCACATTGGTGGTTGATCGTAGATCCTGGGAGGCGGGCGCGCTTTCAGTGCTCCCTTTGCGCGAAGAGATCCTGAGAGATGGGGTCCCATTATGAACGAAGAACAGCGCGGTGCGGTCGTACGGTACTGGTGGTCCAAAGCCGAAGACAGCCTCGCTTCGGCCCGCCGCGAGCTCCAGGCCGGATCGAATGTCTTCGCTATGAACCGGGTCTACTACGCGGCCTTCTACGCCGTCAGCGCCGCTTTGCTCGAGCGTAAATTCCAGTTCGTAAAGCATTCGGGAGTCCGTGCCACGTTCCATCGAGAGTTCGTGAAGACCGGCCTGCTCGATGTGAAATGGGGGAAGCTGTACGACCACTTCTTCGAAGATCGCCAGGAAGGGGACTACGTAGCGCTGACCAGCTTCGAGCGCGAGTACGTTGAGATGCAACTTGACCAGTGTGTTGAATTCTTGGCTACGTTGCGGCCACTGATCTCTGCTTTGGCATAAAGGCAGGTTTCAAGGCTGCCACACCGGCGGGGTGCGCTTCGTCATATCCCCGCGCGCTGAAAAAGCGGCCCAGCAACCTGCTTCGCTGACTGACAAATCGGATGTGCTGGACAGCCGGGAGGAATGATAGCGGTGCGCGGCGAAGTGCTGGTCGCCATCATCAATGACCTGCTGGACATGGGCATCGCGCGCGACCAGCACTGGTATCGCATCCCCGTCCAGAGCGTCGAAAACCTGCTCAAAGATCGCTGGCCCCCGCAATGGCTGGCCTTTTACCAGACCAAAGTCTTCGGCAGCGAGGCCCATGCCGTCAATTACTATGCCCAAGTCCTGGCTATTCGCGAAGTCTCCCGCTGGCAGCTTTTCCCCAACGAACCCCACGACAAAAAAGGCCAACAACGTTACTACCAGTTGTTGCTATCGCCGCTGCGACGCCTGCCTCGCCCGATCCTCAGCCGGCGCCGGCGGCGCATCGTCTTCATTCCCACGACCTGGCAGAAGTTTATCAACGCTGCCGAGATCAACGATCTTTACGACGAGAGTCCACTGGAAGACCGATTGTGGGCCGAACTGAAGCGGCTTCAGATCGGCGCCGAACGACAGGAATTCATCGAAGTCAAGGATCGAAAATATGCCCTCGACTTCGCCCTGTACTGCGCGTCGGGCAAGATAGACGTGGAGACCGACGGCGACACCTGGCACGCCGACCCCGAACGCATCCCACTGGACAACCTGCGGGACAACGACCTGGAAACGGTCGGCTGGCGAGTCCTGCGGTTCAACACCTACCACATCCAGGAAACAATGGCGGAATACTGTCTGCCCACTGTGGTCGAAAACATCAACCGGCTGGATGGACTGGATGAGGGGGGGCTGGTGCCGCGCAAGTTCGATTTGGATGCTCCGGTTGGGCTACGCCAAATGAGCCTGTTCGAGACGAAGGCTGAAGATGACTTGTATAGCATGGCATAAATAATTCAAGAGCTTCACGCGGCACTTGTCACGCATCACGCCATTCCTGACCTTCGTCATGGCATTCTTCCTCAAACTCTGCTAACCTGACCGATGGAACGACCAGGAGCCAACCCCAGCTCGCCTCCTTGTCTACTTCTTCCTTGTGTCCTTGTCTACCAATGGAGGTAACTCGTGATCCGACTCCTTTCTGGCAATGAAGCCGTGGCCCGTGGCGCCTGGGAGGCTGGCGTCACCTTTGCATCCGCGTATCCTGGCACCCCCAGCACCGAAATCCTCGAAGAGTTCTCCCGATTCCCCAACGTCTACGCCGAATGGGCCCCCAACGAAAAGGTCGCGCTGGATGCCGCGATCGGCGCGGCCTACGCGGGCCGGCGAGCGTTGGCGACCATGAAGCATGTCGGCGTCAACGTGGCGGCCGACTCGTTGATGTACGCCTCGATGACGGGCGCCGAGGCCGGGCTGGTGTTGGTCACCGCGGACGACCCGGCCATGCACTCCAGCCAGAACGAGCAGGATAACCGCACCTACGCCAAATTCGCCCGCATCCCCTGCCTGGAGCCGAGCGACAGCCAGGAAGCCAAAGACCTGACCCTCGCGGCCTTCGAGTTGAGCGAGCGGTTCGACACCCCGGTCCTGCTCCGGCTGACCACCCGCATCTGCCACTCCACCACCGCGGTGGAATTGGCCGATGGCGAATCGCGAATCGCAAATCACAAATCACAAATCGGTCCGTTCCCGCGCAACCCGGAGAAGTACGTCACGGTGCCGGCCCATGCACGCAAGCGCCACGTGGTGATCGAGCAGCGCATCCGCGACGTGGCGGAGGCGGCCGAGACCTTCCCCTTCAACCGGATCGAGCGCGGCACCAGCGATCTGGGCGTCATCACCGCGGGGGTGGCCTACCAGTACGCCAAAGAGGTCTTCCCAGAGGCGTCGGTGCTGCACCTGGGCATGACCTGGCCCTTGCCCGCGCGCATGATCCGGGAGTTCGCGGCCTCGGTGGCGCGGCTGATCGTGATCGAAGAGCTGGATCCGTTCATCGAAGAGGCCGTGCGACTGCTGGGGATCGCGGTTTCGGGCAAAGAGATCTTCCCCATCACCGGCGAGTTCGACCCGCGGGTCGTGCGCGAGAACGCGGTGCGGGTCGGGTTGTTGCCGGCATCCGCCAGCGTGCCACTGCCCCAAGTCGATATTCCGCCCCTGCCGCCGCGGCCACCCGTGCTGTGCCCCGGCTGCCCCCATCGCAGCACGTTCTACATCCTCAACAAGCTGAAGGTGCCCGTGAACGGCGACATCGGCTGCTACACGCTGGGGCTCACCCCGCCCCTCAACGCCATCCACACCACCGGCTGCATGGGCGCGGGGATCGGCGTGGCGCACGGCGCGCTGAAAGCGGGCAGCCCAGAGCGCCACGTGGCCGTGATCGGGGATTCGACCTTCTTCCACACCGGCATCCCTGCGCTGATCAACGTCGTATACAACAACAGCCCGGTGATCACCGTGATCATGGACAACCGCATCACCGGCATGACCGGTCACCAGGAGAACCCCGGCACGGGCCGCACCCTGCAAGGCCAGGAGACGGTGCAGATCGAGCTCGAACCGCTGGTGCGCGCATTGGGCGTCAGACACGTCAAGACCGTGCCGGCCTTCGACGTGGCGGAGATCGAGGCCACGCTCAAGGCGTACCTGAAGCTCGACGAGCCATCGGTGCTGATCACGCTGGAACCGTGTGCCCTGCTGCCCGAGGCGCGCAAACGGTGGGCGCCGCTGGCGGTGCTGGTCGACCAGTGCAACGGCTGCACCCTTTGCCTCCGCATCGGCTGCCCGGCCATTCTGAAGAGCGACGAGCTGGATGAGAAAACCCGCCGCCCCAAGGCGCTGATCGACGCCACCCTGTGCACCGGCTGCGAGGTGTGCGCGCAGGTGTGTCCGCGGAAGGCGATCATGTTTCGGTAGATTGGTAGATTGGTAGATCGGTAGATCGGTAGATTGGTAGATTAGTAACTTGGTAGACTGGGACGCCTCCGCGCACTCCCAATCTCCCAATTTACCAGTTTACCAATCTACCGATCTACCAATGTACAAGGACTGAAACCATGAAAGACACCAACACCCTCAACTTCCTCCTCGCCGGTGTCGGCGGGCAAGGCACGATCCTGGCCAGCGACGTGCTGGTCAATGTGGGGCTGGCGGCCGGGTATCAGGCCAAACAGACCGAGGTACACGGCATGTCGCAGCGCGGCGGCAGTGTCACCAGCTTCGTGCGCTGGGGCAAGGTCGTCCATTCTCCGCTGGTGGGCGCGGGCGAGGTGGACGTGCTGCTGGCGTTCGAGAAGGTCGAGGCGTTGCGCAGCCTGAGCCAGCTCCACCCGGGCGCGCTCGCGCTGATCAACACCCAGGCCATCATGCCGGTGAGTGTCACCTCGGGCGACCAACCCTACCCCGACGACGACCAGTTGCGCGGCGCGATGGCCCAGGTCACCGACCGTGCCGCCTACGTGGACGGGGAAGCGATCGCCGCCGGACTGGGTAACGTCAAGGCGGCCAACGTCGTGCTGCTCGGCGCGCTCTCCACGCTGATCGAGCGGGAGGGGCTGCTGGACGCCGAGCTGTCGCCGGAGGACTGGCTGGCCGTAATCGTCCAGCGCGTCCCGCCGAAGTTCGTCGCGCTGAACCGGCAGGCGTTTCACGCCGGGCGGGAAGCAGTTGCGACAATCGCACGCTGAAATTTCAACGCGCGTCATTCCCGCGAAAGCGGGAATCCAGCGGGCTGGACACCCGCGTGCGCGGGTGTGACTGAGCAAAGCATGTCCTGAGGTCCCTCCTGAGCCTGTCGAAGGGCAACGTCGAAGGGCCGAAAACTGACACGCGCTCAGTATAACGTGGGCATGTTGCCCTCAGAAAAAAGTTATTGTAGAATTAAATCGCCAGAACTCCCAGTGCAAGGTATCCTCTCAATAATCCGGGGTGGCTGTGGCCGGTCTCCTGACCGAGCCACGGTGGCTCGGTCAGGAGACC